>JAIOII010000483.1 GCA_019912685.1 Kofleriaceae bacterium | reverse complement strand
GCCGGGGAGGCGTGGGGCGCGGGACCGGCGAGCGTGACGCCGACGCCGACGCCGCGCCCCGCGGAGTCCGCCGTTCCGGCGTTCGTCCACGCGCCGGTCCCGCGCCCCACGCCTCCCCGGCTCATCCCGCCGCCGCGCCCGTCTCCGCCGTGGTCGCGAGCAGCGGGCGCGAGTCGAGGAGCGACGCGGTGTCACCGGTGCGCGAGTAGTCGATGTCCTCCTCCTCGACCTCGGGCGCGAGCCACGGCTCGGGGCGCGAGCCGAACAGCTGGCCGATCACGCGGCTCACCGCCGCCGGGCCGAGCGCGACGCCGAGGTGCGAGGCCGCGTAGTTGATCGCGTGGCCGAAGGCGTCGGCGTCGCCGAAGCGCTCGTCGGGGTCGCGCGCGAGCGCGGACATGACGACGTCCTCGAGCTCGGTCGGGTAGCCCGCGACCGCGACCGACGGCGGCGTCACCTCGCCGCGCACGATGCGGTGCGCGATCTCGAGCTCGCTCGCCGCCGGGAACGCGCGCGTCTGCGTGGTCAGCTCGTAGAGCATGACGCCGAGCGAGAACACGTCGGCGCGGCGATCGACGGGGTGGCCGAGCGCCTGCTCCGGCGCCATGTAGCCGGCCTTGCCCTTGATGAAGCCGGTCTTGGTGTGCGTGGAGCGCTCGGCCGCCTTGGCGATGCCGAAGTCGATGAGCTTCACCGAGCCGTCGTAGCCGGCGATCACGTTCGACGGCGTCACGTCGCGGTGCACGATGCCGAGCGGCCGGCCGTCGGGGCCGCGCCGCTCGTGGGCGTGGTGCAGGCCGGCGGCGGCGGCGGCGACGACCGTGAGCGAGAAGTCGAGCGGCAGGCGCTGGCGCAGGTCGCGGGCGCGCTCGAGCACGTGGCGCATCGTCTCGCCGTGCAGGTACTCCATCGCCAGGTAGTACGTGCCGTCGTCGGCGACGCCGATGTCGTAGACCTGCGCGATGTGCTGGTGGTGGAGCGTGGCGACGAGCCGCGCCTCGTCGAGGAACATCGACACGTACGACGTGTCCTCGGTGCGCTCGGGGCGCATGGTCTTGAGCACGAGGTGGCGCGTGAAGCCGCCGACGCCCTCGACGCGCGCCAGGTACACCCGGGCCATGCCGCCCGACGCCAGGTGGCGCAGGAGCTCGTACTTCCCGAGGCGCTCGACACGAGCCATCTGGAGTCCCGAGGCTTCCTTCCTCGGTGAGCACGAGTCAAGCACTATCCGCTCTTACCTCACGGTCGAGTCAGATGGAGATCGAACCTTTGCGGAAATCGGTCGCACGGAGGTGCACATTGATGCAGACCGGGCGCCCGCTCCGTGAGATCGACTTGGCCTCGGCAAGCGTCGCATCGATCTTGGCCGGATCGGACAGGACGAGCCCGGCGCCGCCGTAGCCCTCGGCCACCTTGTGATAGTCGGTGCGGCGCAGCTCGGTGCCGAGCGGCGTGCCCAGCATCTCGACCTGCTCGCGCGCGATCTGCGCCCACGACGCGTCGTTGCCGATGAGCGCGATCGGCGCGTAGCCGTGGCGCACGAACGTGTCGAACTCGGAGAGGCTGTACGCGCTCGAGCCGTCGCCCCAGACGAGCCAGATCTCCTTGCCGGGGCGCGAGGCGGCGGCGCCGACCGAAAAGCCGCCGCCGACGCCGAGCGTGCCGAACACGCCGGGGTCGAGCCAGGAGAGCGGCGCGCGCGGGCGCACGATGTAGCTCGCGGTCGCGACGAAGTCGCCGCCGTCGACGACGAGGATCGCGTCGTCGGCCATCGCCTCCTCGACGCGGAGGAAGAAGTGGATCGGATCGACGAGGTCGCCGGCCGGCGCCGCCTTCTTCGCGATCTCGGCGTCGCGCGCCTGCTCGCGCCCGCGCAGCGTCTCGAACCACGCGCCCCACTTCTGGGCGGCGTTGGCGTGGCTCGCCTGCGCCGCCAGCGCGACGAGGAAGTCGGCCGGGTGCATCTCGACGGCGATCTCCGGCCGCCGGTTCTTCTTCATCTCCGCCGCCGACAGGTTGGCGGTGACGACGGTGGCGCCGCGCTTGATCGTGCGGCCGTAGCCGAGGCGGAAGTCGAACGGGAAGCCGCACACGACGACGCAGTCGGCCTCCTTCAGCGCGGGCGTGCGCGCGTGGCGGAACTGGATCGGGTCGTGGCGGCCGAGGAGGCCGCGCGCCGAGCCGGCGAGGTAGACGGGCACGCCGAGCTCGCGCAGCGCGCGCGCGACGCGCTCGGGATCGCGGACGCCGACCGTCGTCTGCGCGCCGACGACGATCATCGGCCGCTCGGCGTTGCGCACCGCGCGCGCCGCCGCGGCGAGCCCGTCGCTCGCGTTGCGGAGGGTCGGTAGCCGCACCTCCGGGAGCGAGCGCGCGAAGTCGGGCAAGGCCGGCGCCTTGAACTGGCGGTAGAGGTGGCCGCGCACGTAGAGCTCGAGCGCGCGCGCCGAGAGGCCCTTGGCCTTGCCGAGCCCGACCTCCTTGGCGTACATCGCGCGGATCTGGTCCTCGGGATAGAGCAGGTCGACGGGCACCTCGACGAACACGGGCCCGGGGACGCCGGTCGTCGCGATCACGATCGCGCGCTCGACGATGGTCGCCAGCGACGGCACCGTCGACACGCTCGTCGCCCACTTGGTGAGCGGCTTCATGATCGAGAGCTGATCGATGTCCTGGAGCGAGCCGCGGCCCTTGAGGAGCGTCGCCGTCGCGCCGCCGAAAAGGATGAGCGGCGTCTGCGCCATCTGCGCGTTCTTGAGCGCGGTGACGGTGTTGGTCACGCCCGGGCCCGCGGTCACGGCGGCGGCGCCGATGGTGC
Organism: Kofleriaceae bacterium; assembly: GCA_019912685.1. GTDB lineage: Bacteria > Myxococcota_A > Polyangia > Haliangiales > Haliangiaceae > UBA2376. The sequence goes on along the minus strand of JAIOII010000483.1, from coordinate 720 downwards.
CGGTCAGGCGCGCGGCGGCGTCGGCGGCGAAGACGGCGTGGCCCTCGTCGCGCACGTCGACGACCTGGATGCCGCGCGACTCGCAGCCGGTGAGGATCGGCGAGATGTGTCCGCCGCAGAGGGTGAAGAGATGCTTGACGCCGTGGCGAGCCAGGACGTCGGCGATGATCGAGCCTCCATGGCGCTCGTTGGCGGCGGTCATGGCGCGGACTATAAACCAGGCATGACGCGCCACATCCTGCCGGAGGACCGCATCCACCCGGCGATCCGCGAGAAGATCAGCCAGAGCCACCGCGACATCGTCGAGGAGGTGCAGGCGGCGATCGCCGAGCACGACGTGGTCGTCGTCGGCATGAGCCAGAACCCGCACCCGCGCCGCGCACGCAAGGCGCTGCAGGCGAAAGGCATCGACTTCAAGTACCTGGAGTACGGGAGCTACCTGTCCACGTGGCGGCGCCGAACCGCGCTCAAGATGTGGACGGGCTGGCCGACGTTCCCGATGGTGTTCGTGAAGGGCGTTCTCATCGGCGGCGCCAGCGACCTGGAGAAGCTGCTCGAGTCCGGCGAGCTGCAGAAGCTCTTGGCGGGCGGGCCGGAAGCGGCCTGAGCGAGCGAAGCGAGCGAAGGGCGCGGGTGGTGGGCGAGCGAACGGCGACAACGACGGCGCTGCCCACGGGGCCGGCACGGCGCGGGGCCGGATCGCTCCGCGCGCGCACGGAA
>JAIOII010000482.1 GCA_019912685.1 Kofleriaceae bacterium | reverse complement strand
CGGCCGGCGCGCCCGGCGCGCGCGAGCGCCCCGGCGGTCTCCGGCGAGAGGCTCGCCTCGAGGTCGCGGTACGTCGCGACGACGAGGAGCGGCAACGTCCGCAGCTGCGTCGCGACGAACTCGAGCAGCAGCAACGTCGCGTGATCGGCGGCATGCAGATCCTCGAGCACGATCACGCGCGGCGCCCGGGCGGCGTCGCCGCCGAGCGCGGCCATCACCTCGCGGAAGAGCCCGAAGCGCGCCTGGTCCGGATCCGACGCCACGATCGACGCCGGGTCGGGGAACGCCAGGCCGAGGCTCTCCACCGCCTCGCGCCACGGCCACAAGGCGGGCGCGCCGCCCGCCTCCCAGCAATGCCCCCATGCGGCGCGGAGCCCGCGGGCGCGGGCGCGCTCGACGAGCTCGGCGGCGAGCCGTGTCTTGCCGATGCCCGGCTCGCCGGAGACGAGGTAGAGCGCGCCGACGCCCGTCGCCAGGCGCGCCAGCGCGCCCTCGAGCTCCTCGAGCTCCCGATCACGTCCGACCAGCACGGTCGTAGCTTACCGCCGTCAGCGCGGCGGGCCGTCCTCGCGGTGCGCGAGGTTCTCGAAGCGCGTGAAGCGGCCCTCGAAGTGCGTCTCGACCGTGCCGATCGAGCCGTGGCGGTTCTTGCCGAGGATGATCTCGGCGATGTTCGGCGTCTCCGAGTCCTTGTTGTAGACGACGTCGCGATAGATGAAGAGGATGACGTCGGCGTCCTGCTCGATCGCGCCCGATTCGCGCAGATCGCTCAGCTGGGGCCGCTTGTCGGTGCGCGACTCGAGGGAGCGGTTGAGCTGCGAGAGCGCGACGACCGGGCACTCGAGCTCCTTGGCGAGCGACTTGAGGCCGCGGGAGATCTCGCTGATCTCCTGCTCGCGGCTCGCCTTGGCCGCCTGGGCGCTGCCGCGCATGAGCTGGAGGTAGTCGACGAGGATGAGGCCGGTCTTCTTCGGGCCGGCCGGGCCGTCGAAGAGCTCCTTGCTCGAGCGGAAGCGGCGGGCGCGCGCGCGCAGCTCGCGCAGCGAGAGCGCGGGCGTGTCGTCGATGAGGATCGGCGCCTTCGACAGCGTGTTGGCCGCGTAGGTCAGGTTGGTCATGTCCTGGCGCTGGAGCTGGCCGCGGCGCAAGGCCGTCGAGTCGACGCGCGCCTCGCTGCACAGCAGGCGCTCGGCGAGCTGGGTCGACGACATCTCGAGGGAGAAGACGAGCACCGGCCAGCCGCCGCCGATCGCCGCGTTCTGCGCCATCGAGAGCGCGAACGACGTCTTGCCCATCGCGGGGCGGGCCGCGAGGATGATGAGCTCGGTCGGCTGGAGGCCGGCGGTCTTCTGGTCGAGGTCGTGGAAGCCGGTGGGCACGCCGGTGATGCCGTCGGCCGACGCGAAGCGCTCGTCGAGCGAGCTGAAGACCTTCTTGATGAGGCTCTTGATCGGCTCGGGGCCGGCCTTCTCGCGGCGCTGCGTGACCTCGAAGATCTTGCCCTCGGCGAGGTCGAGGTACTCGCCGACCTCGGCGTCGTCCTCGTAGCCCTTCTCGAGGATCTCGCTGGCCGCGCGCATGACCTTGGCCGCGGCGTGCTTGTCCTGGATGATCTGGGCGTAGTGAAGGACGTTCTCGACCGACGGGACGCGCAGCGTCAGGTCGAGCAGGAACGCGAGCCCGCCCACGGCCTCGATCCGGCCCATGCGCCCGAGCTCGGCCTCGAGCGTGATCGGATCGATCGGCTTGGCCGCCGACTCGAGGTTCCGCATGGCCTGGAACACGGCCTGGTGCTTGGGGCTGTAGAAGTCCTCGACCTCGAGCGTGTCGAGCTGCGACAGGACGTCGTTGCGCAGGAAGATGCCGCCGAGGACCGACGCCTCGGCATCCAGGTTGTGTGGCAGTTGCCGCGCACCCGACATCGAAGCGGCATACTATCAGCCGCCCCTGTGCCCAACCCCACCCCGGGAACCGAGATCGGTGCATACCGTATCGAGGGCGTCATCGGCGCCGGCTCGATGGGAGACGTCTTCCGCGGCGTGGACGTCGGCCTGAATCGCAGGGTTGCGGTCAAGATCCTGTCCGAGCGCCACAAGGACTCGAACGAGCTGCGCGCGCGCTTCACCCGCGAGGGCCGCGCCGTCGCGGCGATCCAGCACCCCAACGTGGTGCAGGTGTTCGCGACCGGAAACTTCCAGGATCGTCCGTACATCGCGATGGAGCTGCTCGAGGGGACGGACCTCGCCAGCGCGGTCGACGCCAAGGGCCCGCTCCCGGCGCTCGACGCCGCCAAGGCGATCCTCGACGCCGCGCGCGGCCTCCACGCCGCGGCGAAGGCCGGCCTCATCCACCGCGACGTTAAGCCGTCGAACCTCGTGCTCCTCTCCGACGGCCGCGTGAAGGTCACGGACTTCGGGCTCGCCAAGCCGGTCGACCCCGGGAGCGAGCCGTCGCTCACCGCCCTCGGCGTCGTCGTCGGCACGCCCGACTACATCGCGCCCGAGCAGGCGCGCGGCGAGACGATCGACGAGCGCGTCGACATCTACGCGCTCGGCGGCACGCTCTACTTCCTCCTGTGCGGCATGCCGCCGTTCCGCACCGGCGTGCCCGCCGACGACAAGTACCTGAAGGTCGTCGCCCGTCACCTCAAGAACCCGGCGCCCGACGCGCGCGATCGCAACCCCGCCGCCGACCCCGAGCTCGCCGAGCTCGCCCGGCAGATGATGGCGAAGAAGCCGGCGGAGCGGCCCGACTACGCGGCGCTGATCCGCCGCCTCGACGCGATCATCGCGCGCCTCGGCGGCGGCGGCGCGACGCAGACGCTCATCCCGGCGACGATCGACGGCTCGTCGGGGCGGCT
>JAIOII010000481.1 GCA_019912685.1 Kofleriaceae bacterium | reverse complement strand
CTGACCGACCAGCGCGACCAGCTCGGCGAGCTCGGCCTCCTGCTGCGCGAGCTGCTCGGCCGCCGCCGCGCGCTCGCCCTCGAGCGTCTCGATCTCCGTCGCGGCCTGCGCCGCGCGCCCGTCGAGGTCGTCGGCCTCGCGCGTCTGCCAGCCGATCTTGCTCTCGGCGAGGCGCACGCGGTTCTCGAGCTCGTAGATGATCTCCTGCACGCCCGACAGCCGCCGCTCCTCGACCGACAGGTCGGCGCGCTCGGTCACGACCGCGGCGTCCCTGGTGTCGAACGCGGCGCGCACGCCGACGAGCTCCTCGCTCGCCTCGCCCAGCCGCGTCCGCACCCGCTGGTCCTCGGCGCGCAGCTCGAGGAAGCGATGCGACGCCTTCCACAGGTCGAGGTCGCGCAGCTCGGTCTTGTACGCGCGGTAGCGCTCGGCCTTCTGCGCCTGGCGCCGCAGGGTCCCCATGCGCTTCTCGAGCTCGACGACGATGTCGCTGACGCGCAGCAGGTTCTGCTTGGTCTGGTCGAGCTTGCGCTCGGCCGCCTTCTTCTTGCTCTTGAACTTGGTGATGCCCGCCGCCTCCTCGATGATGAGCCGGCGGTCCTGCGGGCGCGACGACACGATCTGGCCGATGCGGCCCTGCTCGATGATCGCGTACGCCTTGGTCCCGACGCCGGTCCCGAGGAAGAAGTCGGTCACGTCCCGCAGCCGGCACGGCACCTTGTTGATGAAGTACTGGCTGGTCCCGTCCCGGTACAGCCGGCGGCTGATCGTGACCTCGGTGTAGCGCGTGAAATCGAGCGGCTCCTGCTCCTCCAGGAGCTGCTTGACCTCGTCGACGGCGCTCGCGATCGGCTGGCCGTTCTCGTCGTACACCACCACCTGCTCCATCGCGCTCGCATCGAACCCACCCTCTCCGGCTCCCTCTCCCTCTCCTGCTCCCTCTCCCTCTCCCTGCCCCTCTGCCGCTCCTTCTGCCTCTGCCTCTCCCTCTCCCTGCCCCTCTGCCTGCCCCTCTCCCTCCACGTGCACCGCATCGACCGTGGCCATCGCCGCCTCCGCCGCCGCCTCGTCCCCCTCGCGCGCCAGGGCCAGCGTCTCGTGCGAGAACCCGACGTCGTCGAACGTCAGCGACACCTCGGCCATCGGCGCCGGCCCGCGGGTCTCCGATCCCGCGAAGATGACGTCTTCCATGGCCTTTCCGCGCAGGTGCTTGGCCGACTGCTCGCCCATGCACCACCGGATCGCATCGACGATGTTCGACTTGCCGCAGCCATTGGGCCCCACCACCGCCGTGATCGGCTGGTCGATGTTGATGACCGCCCGATCACAGAAGGACTTGAACCCGATGATCTCGACCCGCTTGATCCGCATCTAGGCGCCCGAGACTCGCTCCTGAGTCTGACATCCGGAGTGCCACTGGTTTGGCGAGGATGGGCGTAGCACGCGACCCACTTCGCGGGAACCGGGAAGTGGGCCGTGCTATCCAACCCCGCAGCCCCACGATGCGCCGCCTCCTCCTCATCCTGGTGTGCGCGCTCGCGGTCGCGCCCGCCCCCGGCAGCCTCCGCATCGAGCCCGCCGCGGCCGCGCCCGTCATCTCCATCCGCGCCCGCACGGACGCCCAGCTCCGCTCGGTGCGCCGCCGCGAGGACGGCCTCATCGCCGTGACCGGCGCGCTCGTCGACCGCGCCAGCGCGCAGGGCGTCGGCGGCCTCGACGTCGCGGTCACGGTCGAGGGCGTGCGCCACGACGTCATCACGCGCCAGGACGGCAGCTTCGAGGTGCTCGCGTCCCCCACCGCCGGCGCCGTCGACGTGGAGCTCGCGTTCGCCGGCGACGACCGCTTCGACCCGGTGACCGTGGTCGAGCGCGACGTCGACCCCTCGCGGGCCCCCGTCGACATGACGATCGACGTGTCGACCACCCCGCTCGGCGCGCTCGTCACCGTCGAGACCCGCGCCGACGGCGTGCGCGTCGAGCTCCCCATCTCGCTCCGCTTCAGCGCCGCCGACGCGCCCGACCCGCACGTCGACGTACCCACCCGCTCGGGCAGCCCGTACATGGCGAAGCGCGCCGACATCCTCGGCCCCGGCGCCAAGCGCGTGCGCGCCCGCTTCGCCGGCGACGCCGCCCACGGCCCGGCGAGCGCCGAGACCACGTTCGAGCTCGCGACCGGCACGCGCGTCGACC
>JAIOII010000480.1 GCA_019912685.1 Kofleriaceae bacterium | reverse complement strand
TACCAGCGCCGGCTGCGCGCCTCGTGCACCGCGCGCGGCTTGTCGGGCTCGGCGGCGAGCGCGGCGCGCAGCCGGCGCTGGTACCCGGCGTGGAGCACGTCGAAGAGCCGCGGCACGGAGCCGACGACCGTCGGCTCGAACGCGCGCAGCTCCTCCATCAGGTGCGCGCCGCCGCGCGAGAACGCGATCGTCGCGCCGTGCACGAGCAGCCCGGGCAGGAACATGCGCTCGGAGAGGTGCGAGAGCGGCTGGAACGACAGGTGTCGCGCCGGCTGGCCCGCGCCGTAGGTCGCGAGCATGGCGTGGAACGTCGCGTACGTGCGCATCGCGCCGCGCGGCTGGCCGGTGCTGCCGCTCGTGAACAGGACGGCGTACAGCTCGTCCTCGCGCCGCACCTCGCACGGGGGCACCTGCGCCGGCGCGAGCCGCCGCCCCTCCGCGATCAGGTCCTCGAGGCGCGCGCACGCGCCGCCGCGCGGCTCGAACGGCGCCGGCGCGTCGCAGACGACGAACAGCCGCGCCGCCGGCCACAGCGCCGCGAGACGCTCGACGTCGCCGGCCTCGCACACGATGCAGCCGGGACGCGCGAGCGCGAGGATGCGGCGCATGCGCTCGTCGCCGTCGTCGGGCGCCATCGGCACCGAGACGTGGCCGCGCGCCAGGATCGCCTGGTCGGCGACGATCCACTCCGGCCGGTTGCGCGTGACGACGGCGACGAAGATGCGGCCGTCGGTGCGCGCCGCGGGATCGCCCTCGAGGCGCACCGCCAGCGCGCGGCCGAGCGCCGCCGCCTGCGACCACACCTCGCCGTACGTCGCCGGCGCCGGCTCGACGAAGAGCGTGTGATCGCGGTGGAGCGCGAAGGCGCGGCGCATGGTGCCGGCGAGCGTCGCCGCGAAGAGCTCGCCGGCGATGACCTCGCACCGCCGGAGGTCGAGCACCGCCGTCGTCCCGGCCGGCGCGTGCAACGTGACGCGCACGTGTCGCGCCACCCGCAGCGCCGGCGCGCGCACCGACACGCGATGTGCGCCCGGCGACGCGAGCGCCTCCTCGTGCAGCGTGCTCGGCGGCGGCGGATCACCCGCCGGCGTCGCGTACGTGAACGCCGCGATCGCGACGCGGCATCCCACCGGCACGTCGGCGAGGTCGACGTGGATCGCCTCGAGGTACATCGCCGCGCCGAGATCGATCTCCCACCACGGCGCGGCCTCGCGCTCGGTGCGCACCATGAACGACGCCTCGTCCAGCGACATCGTGACCGCGCAGCGCGTCGACTGCCGCGTGTAGCGATGGAAGCTCGCGTCGCGCAGCGGGATCGCCTCGTCCTCGCCGTCGAGCGTCCGCACGAGCGACGGGCGCCAGACCTCGGCCGTGTCGCGCGCGGGCCGCGTCCAGCTCACGACCGGCGGCGGCCTCACATGAACCACCCCGTCGCGATCATGGCCAGCGCCACCACCGGCGCCAGCGCGACGGCGCATCCCGCCGCGTAGTCGCGCAGCCGGATCTCGGTGATCGCGAGCGCGTACGAGAGCGGCGCGTTGAACCACACGACGAGGCGCATGACGAGCACGGCGCGGAACGGCCGGTGCTCGATCTGGTCGAACGCGCGCGCCACCCAGCGGTTGCGCGGGCGCTTCGGCTCCGACACCGCGCGGCGCAGGAGCCGCGCCATGACGAACGGCGCGAGCACGGCGAGCAAGCCGCCGCCGTAGCCGACGAGAAAGCCGACGTACGGTCCGAACGCCAGGCGGCCGCCGACGACGAACATCATGCCCGGCATGCCGAGGAAGGCGCCGGCGACGAACGCGGCGACGAAGATGAGCGGCGCCGCCGGCCCGAGCGACTCGAGCCACGCCTGGACGGCGGCCGGCGTCATGTTGCCGGTGCGCCAGAGGTAGAGCCCGCCGGCGACGCTCGCCGCGACGAGGATTCCGATCAGGAGACGCCAGGCGAGGCGGGAGCGCGGCACGCGTCGCTCACTCCGGCGCGAACACGAGCTTGATGCGGAACGACGCCTCGGTCGCCTCGCCGTCGACGTCCTTGGGCACCGGAAAGCGCCAGCTCGCCATCATCGCCTGCATGCACCGGTCGAGATCGGCGTGGAAGCCGCTCGCTCGCGGACCCACCACGCGCCCCGTCTCGTTGACCGTGAGCCGGAGCTCCACCGCCCCCCGCAGCTCCGGATCCTTCTTCAGCTCGTTCTTGTAGCAGCGCTTGACGCCGGCCATGTACGCCGACTGGAGCTTGCGCAGGACCTCGTCGGCGGTGAGCGAGGTGTCGTCGAACGCGGTCTTGTCGGCGACGCTGATCCGCCCCGACGGCGTCTTGATCGCGTCGCCGCCGTCGCCGCGGCCGGCGATCGCGGCGCCGCCGGTGTCCGGTCCCCCGACGCGGCCGCCGCCGGCGCCGCCGATCGCGACCTGGCTGCCGTGCTCGCGGACCTTCTCGATCTCCGCCGCGAGGTCGGCGCCAGGTCGTCTCCGCAGATCGTTCTCGTCGCTCGAATCCTCGGCACCGGCGAGCAACGCCGCCCATCGCTCCGTGTCTTCCTGGAGCGCCATCATCTCGGCGCGTCGCCGCGCCTCCTCGGCCGCCTTCGCGGCGGCGTCGGTCTTCGGCGGCTCCGGCGCCTTCGCGGCGGCGGCGTCTCCGTCCATGTCGAGCTCGATGCCCGTGAGGAGGTGGACGTCGGGGAAGAGCGGCTGGCCCTTCGCGTCGTGGCGCACGGCGGCGATCGCGGCGACGAGGTCACCGCTCGCGACCGAGCCGTCGGCGATGACGTAGATCGTGTGCTGGTGAGCGGGGCGCGTGCGGCCGTACCACCGCCGCGTCGCGATCTCGGTCAGGTCATCGCGCAGCCGCGTGAGCCAGGTCGGGTCGCTGGCGGGGCGCAGGTCGAGGCGCGGATCGGCGAGCGTGCCCTCGAGCCGCGACAGCGACACGACGAGCACGCGATCCGGAATGAGCGCCACGACGACGCCGAGCGGCACCTCGTCGGGATCCTGCCCCGGCGCCGGCCTCGTCACCGGCGGCGCCACCGCCGGCACCGTCACCGGCACGGCGCCCGGCCCCTCCGGGGTCCGGACGAGGAACCCGAACCGCTCCTGTTCGCCGACGCGAAACGATCGCACGACCTGGAGGGCGAGCTCGGACGGCAGCGCCGGATCGATCGCGACGAGCACGGTGTCTTGCTCCCGCGGCTCGCCCGTCTTCTCGCTCCGCTCCGCGTCCATCTTCGCGCGCGTCACCGCGACGTGTTCGAGCCTGGCGATGCGCGGGTCGATGCTCCCACCCATGAGCTCGGCTGGATGGACCTTGCCGTCCGCCACCTCGGCGATCGCCTCTCCCTCGAAGGTGATCGACGTGGCCTTCACGACGAGCGCGGGCCCGTCGGGCACGCGCTCGGCACGTGCACCGGCGGCGATCTCGGGCACCGCGAGGCCTTTGAACGGATCGGCGGCGGCCTCGTCGCTCGCGGAAGGTCCGGCGCTCGGTGTCGATGCGGCGCCCTTCGTCCCGCCCTCCTTCTCCCCGCAGGCGGCAAGCACCAGGCAGACCAATGCAACGCGGGCCCGAGGTCGCATCCCCTGAAGGTACCCGATCCCCCGGCCGCTCACCTCACATCGTCGGGGTCGTCGAGCGCCGCCAGGT
>JAIOII010000479.1 GCA_019912685.1 Kofleriaceae bacterium | reverse complement strand
TCGGTCGCGCGCTCGGCGTCACCGCGGCGTCGTCGCTCGCGTCGACGCGCGCGGTGACGCCGAGCGCGCGACCGAAGTCCATCGACAGGAAGCCCAGGCCATCGAGCGCATCGGGCGCGGCGGCGCGCGGCGGTGGCTCGGGCCGATCGCGACGGAACCCGGCGGTGAGCGAGCGCTTGCCCGGCGCCGTGCCCGGCAACGCATCGTCGACCTCGTCGTCCACCTCCTGCTCGGGGAGGATCCGCTCCAGGTAGCTCATCGCCGACCTGCGTCATGGTACGGCGCGCCCGCGAGAAACTCCCTCACCCCGATCAGGTGAACGCGCGTTCCGGCGGGCCTTTGCCCGACGTTGCCGGGTCACTCGGGGACGTCGCGGCGGAGGAACGGGCGGGCCTGCTTGATGAGGAGCTGGCGGCCGGGCATGAGCTTCCACTCGGCGTCGACGGCGTGACCGGGGTAGAGCGTGCGGTAGCGGGCGTGGATCGCGTCGAGGCACGCCGCGAGCTCCTCGAGCTCGGCGTCGGTGAGCACGGCGGTCGCCGACGGCCAGTCGCTCGTCCAGTGCATGAGCGAGGACCGGCTGATGACCTCGTACTCGGGCTCCTCGTACCAGGTGTAGAAGAGGATCTGCTCGGGGACGGCGTCGCCGGTCGGGTTGGTGACCGAGACCTCGCCCACCTGCGCGTTGATGTAGTGAGCGGGGCGGAGCTCGCTGAACTGGTTGATCGTGAGCGCGACGCCGTTGGCGAGCTCGTCCTCCTGCGCGGGATGGACGAGGAGGCCCATGCGGACCTCGCCCTGCGTGACGCGGTAGAAGTCGCGCTCGATGAACGCCTGGCTGTTCCACGCCGACGCCCACACGGTCTTGAGCGCGCTGGCGATCGCCTCGCGTCCGTCGGAGACGCGCATGCCGGCCGAGGTGTAGAGGCCGGCGCCCGTGAACTCGGCGAGGTCCTCGACGTTGGTCGAGCTGCGCACGCGCAGCCTGGTCTCCGCCGGCCAGCGCGCGCCGGCGAGCGCGATCACGCCGTCGACGACGGCCGGGGCGATGGGGGCCCGGTAGATCGCCCAGCGGATCGCGAAGAGCCGGCGCTCGAGCTCGGGCGGCGCCACGCGGCCGGCCTGGTAGTCGGCGACGAGCGCGTCGATCAGGGGGACCACGCCGGCGGCGGTCACGTGCTGGGCGTAGTGCGCGAACGGGATCGCGAACGGTCGCTCGGGCAAGGGCAACGGGCGGAAGTCGCTCGTCTGGATCCGGTAGAGCTCGCCGAGGTTGGCGGCCTTCGCCCCGATGCGCGTCACCTCGGCGAGGGTCGCGCGCGTGACGTCGAACATCGGCGTCGTGACCGAGTCGTGCTGCGGCACCTGGACCTGCGCCGGCCGCAGCGAGTCCCAGTACGCCTGCGCGTCGGCCGGATCGGCGAGCTCGACGGTGAACTCCTGCGGCGTCACCTCCAGGCGGACGAGCTGGCCCTCGAACGGGCGGAGGCGATCGTCGTCCCACGCGTCGCGCAGCGCCATGTTGGGCGTGCCGCGCGTCTTGGCGAGGACGCCGACGTGCGCGAGCGGGGTCTGGAACTCGGCGGTGATGATGCCGGCCACCATCGACAGCTCGTTGGGCACGCGGTCGAGCACGACGAGGTCGGTCGGCGCGAGCGGCTGGCCGCCGAGGGTGGCGGTGCGGCGGAAGCGGAGCGTGCCGTAGCCGACGCCGGGGTTGAGCGGCTGGTAGACCTGGTTGGCGAAGACCTCGTCGGTCGCGATGGTCTTGATGCGGCGGCCGATCGCGGGGAGGAGCTCCTCCTGATCGGCCGAGACCGGTCGGTAGCGGAGGACGTCCTCGAGATCGGTGCGCGCGGCGACCGTGCGGAAGCCGTCGACGATCATGTCGGCGTCGGCGGCGTCGCCGGCGGCGAGCTCGATCGTGTGGACGTCCTGATCGACGTACTCGACGAGCTTGCCCAGGAGGAAGCGGCGGTTGGGCCGGCGGTAGTTGAGGATGTTGAACTCGGCGAGCGTGCCGACCGGCGTCTTGTCGGGGTCGCTCAGGAAGTCGCGGGCGAAGTAGTAGTGGAGCGTGTACTTGTCGGGATCGATGAAGTAGACCGCGTCGCCGTCCTCGCGATCGACGATCCAGAGGATCGTGCGCGTGTTCGCGAAGACGGAGTCCTCGCGCG
>JAIOII010000478.1 GCA_019912685.1 Kofleriaceae bacterium | reverse complement strand
GCGACACCCGCGCCCTCGGCGACGACGAGCAACACCCGCCACGGCCTGCACGTCGAGACGCGCTGCGAGCTCACGCCGGCGGCGGTGCGTTGCCACGCACGGCAAGCGCCGCTGGTGCTCGGAGCCCATCGCCCCGGGCGCGACCGAGCGCTTCGACGCGCTCGTCGGCGTGCGCCCGGCCGACCACTGCGGCCCGGCGCTCGACGGTTGCGTGCTCCGGCTGTTCCCCGACGACGCGACCATCGCGCACATCGCGAGCTTCGCGCGCGAGCTCGAGGCGGCGGCGACGCACCCCGGCGGCGCGCAGCCCACGATGAAGGAGTGCGACGACGCGCGGCGCGCCTGGCTGGCCGCTCCCGAGCTGGCCGAGCGCTACCGCTCGCTGCGCCTCGACGACGCCGACACGGTCGGCGTGTTCTGCAAGCTCCACCTCCCGCGCGCGCAAGTGCGGTGCTTTGCCAGGGCGCACACCGAGGAGGACGTCGAGGCGTGCGTCCCCGACCGCTGAAACCGCGTCGTCGCGATGGGTCGACTACGGACAGGGCCGGTACATCCAGACGAAGTAGTGCTGATCGCCGTTGAACCCGTAGGCGACCGGCGCGTAGCCCGCCTGCACCTGGGTGTTCACGGTCGTCTCGGCCGACGACGAGAACGCCGTGTGCACCAGGTCGTACGTCGCGCCGTTTCGCATCCACGCGAAGTAGTGCTCGTCCCCGTTGAACCCGTAGGCCACCGGGGTGTAGCCCGCCTGCACCTGCATGTTCACGGTCGTCTCGGCCGACGACGAGAACGCCGTGTGCACCAGGTCGTACGTCGCGCCGTTCTGCATCCACGCGAAGTAGTGCTGGTCGCCGTTCCACCCGAACCCGACGGGTGCCCATCCCTGCGCCGCGAGCATGTTCACGGCGGTCTCGGCCGCCGACGAGAAGGCGGTGTGCACGAGGTCGTACGTCGTGCCGCTCCGCATCCACGCGAAGTAGTGCTCGTCGCCGTTCCACCCGTAGGCGATCGGCGTCCAGCCCTGCGCCGCCCACATGTTGACCTCGGCCTCGGCCGCCGACGAGAACGCCTCGTGCACGAGCTTGTAGCTGGTGCCGTTCTGCATCCACACGAAGTAGTGCTGGTCGCCGTTGAACCCGTACGCGACCGGCGCCCACCCCTGCGCGGCGAGCGTGTTGACGGTGTCCTGCGCCGCCGACGAGAACGCCTCGTGGACGAGCTGGTACGTCCCGGCGCGCTCCATCCACACGAAGTAGTGCTCGTCGCCGTTGAACCCGTACTCGACCGGCGTCCAGCCCTGGGCGACGAGCTCGTTCACGCGCGTCTCCGCAGCGCTCGAGAACGCGGTGTGAACGAGCTGATACGGGCACGCGGGCGGCGCGGCATCGGTGGGTAGCGCGTCGACCGCGGCGTCGGGCGGGACCATGGCGTCGATCGGCCGGGCGTCGACCGGCGCGGCGTCGGAGACCGCGGCGTCGGAGACCGCGGCGTCGGCGATCGTGGCGTCGACCGTCGCGGCATCGGCCATCGAGGCGTCGACGGCGCCGCCGTCGATGCCGTTCCCGTCGATGGAGGCGTCGACCGGCGCGGCGTCGACGTCGGCGTCCGCGCCGGCGGCCCGTCGTCCTGGATCGACGCATCGACGACGTCGAGCGGGTCGTCGCCACACGCCGCCATCGCGGCGGCGGCGGCGTCGATCATCCAGGCGAGGCGCGCGGGACCCATGGGCCGCGCAGCATACTCCTTCACGAGAGGAGGATCGCGGCGGCGACGCCGCCGGCGGCCACGATCATGACGACCAGCACGATCAGGAACGTCCGGTTCCCGGACGGCGCCTCGCCGACGGTCGACTCCCGGCGGCTCGCGACGGGAGCCTGAGCGGGTGACGGCGCCGTCGCCGCGTAGGCGATGTCCCTGGGGATCGCCGTCTCCGTCGCCGCCATGGCGAGCGCCGCCACGTCGACCGCCGGCTGCGCCGGCGCGGGCGACGGTGCGGACGCCGGCGCCGGATCGACCGCTGCGACGGGCGCGGGCTCGTCGACGCCGGGTTCGTACGTCACCGCCTCGTAGATCGCCGACGCCGGCGCGGCCGCCGGATACGCCATCGTCGGT
>JAIOII010000477.1 GCA_019912685.1 Kofleriaceae bacterium | reverse complement strand
CATCGGCGCGATCGCCTTGGCGAACGTCCGCTTGGCGCCCTCGACGTCGCCCTGGCCCGTGCGCGCGTGCACGTCGGCCGCGCCCCACAGGAACTGCCAGCTCCGGTTGCGGCGATCACCCGGCGTGATGCCGGCCTCGTCGAGCGAGCGCCGCGCCGCCGCGAAGTCGCCGAGCATGTTGTGCGCCATCGCGGCGAAGACGTGCATCGGCGCGCGCGTGCCGTGCGTGATCCGCCGCGGCAGCTCGCTCGCGACCATGGCGAGGAGCTCGTCGGGTCGGCCGATCGCGGCGAGCCGGCTGGCGCCGGCGTGGACGCGCAGGCGACGGATCCAGAACCACATCGCGATGAGCGACACGAAGAACATGAGGGCGACGACCTGGGCGACGGCGCCCGGCTTCGCCGACCAGATGAACACGGCGTAGACCGTCGCCAGCCCGAACGGCGCGATCCACGTGTCGAAGTTGCGCCAGAACCAGCCCACGTGAGCCCTAGGCCTTCCGCAGGTGGCGGGCGACGAGCAGCGCCAGCTCGAGCGCCTGCTCGTAGTTGAGCCGCGGATCGACGCGCGTGCGGTACGCGCGCTCGAGGTCGGCCTCGACGAGGCCGCGCGCGCCCCCGATGCACTCGGTCACGTCCTCGCCCGTCATCTCGAAGTGCACGCCGCCGAGCGAGCTGCCGAGCGACTCGTGCACCGCGAAGCTCTCCTCGAGCTCGGCGAGGATCTTGTCGAAGCGACGGGTCTTGTAGCCCTGCGGCGTCGACTCGGTGTTGCCGTGCATCGGGTCGCACACCCAGAGCGGACGGCGCCCCGTCTGCTTCACCGCCTCGACGAGGCGGGGCAGGTGGTCGCCCACCTTGCCCGCGCCCATGCGCGCGATGAGCGTGATGCGCCCCGGCTCGCGGTCGGGGTCGAGCGCGCCGAGGAGCTCGGTGAGCCACTCGGCCGTCATCGCCGGGCCGATCTTGATGCCGAGCGGGTTCTTGATGCCGCGGTGGAACTCGACGTGCGCGCCGTCGAGCTGGGCCGTGCGCATCCCGATCCACGGCATGTGGGTCGACAGGTTGTAGTGGCCCGGGCGGCGCGGGACCGTGCGGGTCTGCGCCGCCTCGTAGAGCAGCGCGAGCCCCTCGTGCGACGTGAAGAAGTCGACGCGCTTCAGGATCGCCGAGTCCATGCCGGTGATCGCGGTGACGAACGAGATCGACTCGCGGATCTGATCGACGATGCGGCGGTACTCGGCGGCGTGGCGCGCGCCGTCGGCGAACGAGATGTCCCAGTACTCGGGGTGGTGCAGGTCCGCGAAGCCGCCGTCGGCCAGCGCGCGCACGAAGTTGAGCGTGAGCGCGGCGCGCTCGTAGCCGCGCAGCATGAGCACCGGGTCGGGCGTGCGATCCGCCGTGGTGAACGCCTCGCGGTTGACGATGTCGCCGCGATACGACGGCAGCGTGACGCCGCCCTTGGTCTCGGTGTCGGCGGAGCGCGGCTTGGCGTACTGGCCGGCGATGCGGCCGACGCGGATGACCGGACGGCGCGTGCCGTGCACGAGCACGAGCGACATCTGCATCAGGATCTTGAGCTTGGCGGCGATCGCGTCGGGGCGGCAGTCGTCGAAGCTCTCGGCGCAGTCGCCGCCCTGGAGGAGGAACGCCTCGCCGCGCGCGGCGCGCGCGAGCTGGTCGCGCAGGCTCTCGACCTCCCACGAGGTCACGAGCGGCGGCAGCCGCCGCATCTCTTCGACGACGCGGGCCAGCGCGACCGGGTCGGGGTACTGCACTTGCTGCTGTGCAGCGCGCGCCTGCCACGAGTCAGGAGTCCATGTCACCGGCGCAATGTACCCCAGCCGCGCGCGCGGACCACTGATGACGCTCCGTCAGCTGCCTGGCGGAATCCAGCCGAGGAGGCCCAGGAGGATGACGAGGCCGAGGAGGCCGGCGACGGCGATCACGGTGGACACGGCCGCCCAGCGCGTGCGCGGTGGCGTCACCGACGGCGCGAGGCCCGGCGCGGCGAGCTTCGGCGGCTCCCAGCCGCACTGCGGGCACGTGCCGTGCTCCGTCCCGAGGACGAAGCGGCGACACACGAGGCAGCGGAAGCGCGGCCGGACGTCGGCGCGCGCACGGTGCAGCTTCCGCTCGGCCATCGGGATACTATAGTCGCGTCATGAGCGCGCCGGCTCGCAACTTGTTGCGCGACGCGTGGGGCCAGGTCGGCCGCGTGACGATCGTCCCGGAAGGCGACCTGT
>JAIOII010000476.1 GCA_019912685.1 Kofleriaceae bacterium | reverse complement strand
CGCGGCGGCCAGCGCGGCCCGGCCGGCGGCCCGGGCATGGCGTACCAGTGCGCGTGGATCGTGCTCGGCTGCGCCGCATTGCTCGAGCGCCAGCGCCAGGCGCTCGTGGAGGAACCGGCGGCGTGCCTCGTCGAGGCGAGTCGTGACGTGCTCGCGAACGCGATCGTGGTACGCGACGATGCGATCGGTGCGGCGGACGCCGTCGGTGCGGGCCAGGTGCGCAGCACGGAGGATGCTGGCGGCCTTGATCTGGTCCGAGGTCGACATCTCCGCCGCGATCGCCGCGGCCTCCTGCACGAGCGGACCACCGGACACGGCCACCACGTCCAGGAGCCGCTGGGCCAGAGGCGGAAGCTCGAGGATCCGCGCCGTGAGCATCTCGTCGAACGTCGCGCCGGTCGAGGCCGCGCCCAGCGAGGCGGCGGTGTGCCGGGCCAGCTCGTGCAGGAAGAGCGGGTGGCCGCCCGCGTCGGCCGCGACCGCGTCGAGCGTCGCGGCGTCGTGCCCGGGCAGGAGCAGGCCCGCGAGCGAGCGCGCTTCCTCCGGGCTGAGCTCCTCGAGCGGCACGCGCTCGGTCGGCGCCAGCTCCTCGAGGCGGGCGAGCAGCGCCTGGCGGGGCGCGTCCTCGGCCGGGCGCATGGTCGCGACGATGAAGACCGGCAGGCGGTCCTCGTGCGCGATCAGCTCCTGGAGCAACACCAGGCTGTCGGCATCGGTCCACTGCAGATCGTCGATGTACCAGATCAGCCGGTGGCGCTCGGCGAGCGGCAGGAACAGCTCACGCAGCGCCGCGAACATCCGGATCCGCTGACGTTGCGGATCCGCCACCGGCTGGATCTCTCCTGCGGCGGCCACCGCCTCGACCCGCTTGAGCACCGGGAACAGCCGGCCCAGCAGGGCCGGGCGGCGCGGCATCAGCGCCGCCGCTTGCGCCGGCGGCAGCTGGGTCACGTACCGACTGAGCTCGACGGCGATGCCGTCGAAGGCCTTGTAGGTGACGGCCTCTCGCTCGTAGCAGCGGCTGCTGAGGACGACGGCGTCGGGATCTTCGCAGACCAGCTCCTCGAGGAACGCCTCGGCCAGCTGGCTCTTGCCCACGCCCGAGACGCCCTCGATCAGATAGATGAGGGCGACGTCGCGGCTCCGGCGGAATCCGTCGTGGAGCTGCCTGAGCTGGTCGAGCCGGCCGACGAACGGCGCGCTCTCGCGCAGTCCGCCGCGAGCACTGGACAGCGCGCGCGTGGGCGTGGCGCGCCCGCGAATGCTCAACGCGTCGAGGATCGCCCCGGCTTGCGGGCGGTCGCGCACGTGGGGTTGGAGCAACCCCACGCACAGCTCGTCCAGGTCGAGCGGCACGATGTCGACGCGTTGCCGCGGCCGCGGCGGCTCGTGCCGTTGCTTGTCGAGGATGATCTCGAAGGCGGTGTTGCCGTCGTGTGGCAGCGAGCCGGTGAGCGCCTCGAACAGCATCACGCCGAGGCTGTACCAGTCGGCGGCGGGCGTGACCTCCCCGGACAGCGCCTGCTCCGGTGCCATGTACGCGACGGTCCCGACGACGCCGTCGGCGGACTCGTGGCGCGCAGTCGCCCCGGCCACCAGGCCGAAGTCGAGCAGGACGACACGCCCGTCGGGCGCGACCAGGACGTTCGACGGCTTGATGTCGCGATGGACCATGCCCGCGGCGTGGAGCGCGGAGACCCCGAGGGCGAGCTGCCTGAGCGCGGCGCGCAGCCGCGCCTCGTCGTACGCGACCGGCGGCGCTGCGTGTCGCGCCGGCGCCCCTTCGAACGCGCGCACGTGCTCGAGGAAGCTCACGCCGCGCACCAGCTCCATGGTGAAGAACGGCTCGGACGCACCATCGAAGAACTCGCCCAGGGTGACGATGTTCGGGTGCGCCACGTCGTGCAGGGCGCGGAACTCGTGCTTGAAGCGCGCCAGCCACTGCCCGGCGGCACGACGCAGGGTCTTGAGCGCGATCAGCTCGCCGAGGTCGCGATCGAAGGCTTCGTAGACGACGCCCATGCCGCCTGCGCCCAGCTCGCGTCGGACCTCGAAGCGAGGGCCGGCGTCGAAGAGGACATCAGTTGCCACGAACCGAGCAGTATCGCACGCCCGTGGTGACCGACGGCCCGCGAACTGGATCAGCCGGCCCTCGGCGGGCGTGGTCGGGCGCGGCGTGCGCCGGCAAGAGCTACTGCGGCGCGAGATGGTGGAGTACCCGGTCGGCGGCTCGCTTGACTCCGGGCTCGGCTCGAATCGCCGCGCCGGCGCCGCTGCCGGGCAACGAGCGACTTGCGGATCTCATGAGTGCCGCGGACTCGCGGCCACGCGGTGCCGATCTCGGGAGCCTCTTCAGGCGGCGCAGCACGTGGCTGACCGCGGCTTCGAGCAGCGCACCGCGTCCAGGGCGATCGGTCTCTGCGTAGCGGATCGCGGCCCGGAGCTCGTCGCGGGCGGATCGCCCAGTGGATGGGCGCCAGTAGCCGGGGCGGCGCGCGCCATAGGCGATCACGATGACCAGGACGTGATCGCGAAACACCTGGTACCCGATCAGGTACGGGAAGCGCTTCATGACGTATCGCCGGATCGGCGGATCGTCCTGTCGGATGTCGGGCCAGAGGGCGCATGCGTCGGGGTTCGCCTCGATCGCTGCGAGCGCAGTGTCTACCGCGGCAACGAACTCTTCGCCGAGCGCGACGCGCTCGCGTTCGTACCGACTCGCTGCTGCGTAGACCTCCGCCCAGACGTCGTCATCGACCTGGATCGTCACGCCGCGCCCTCAGCTCCGACAGCAACCTCGCGCGCATCTCGGGCCAGGTCGACGACGTGGCTAGCCCCGCCTTGCGGCGATCGATCCGGCGATGGATCTCATCGCCCCACGCCGCGTCCACGGCAGCGGGGTCCTCGGGGGGCCCATCGTCCAGCGTCGCGAGCACTTCGGCGACGAGCTCCCGCCGTTCCTCGGCCGGCAGCGCCAAGACGTCGGCGAGAAGCTGAGCGGCGCTGGGCGACATGCGACGACTCTAGCACCGGCCTACGGCCGCAAACCCGCCGGATTTCGTGCGGACCGCACGGGTAGAAATGGCCACGGACTTGGATCCTCGTCGGAGACCACGTGGCAGCAGACCCGATCCGCACGGGTTTCGGACCGAACTTGCCGAGATGCCGAGCGTTCTGGCGGAAGCGCACGGGAATCGAACCCGCCGTGCCGCCGCTCGCGCGGAGCACCATCGGCTTTGAAGGCCGAGCCCGGCACCAGTCCGAGACGCGCTTCCGCGGAAACGTTGGCACGGGCGCGGCGGGGTCGGCAAGCGAACCGCCGGTTAACGCGGCAGGGCTGCCCGCGGAATCGGCGCGGCCGGTGGCGCTTCCGGATCCCCGATCTTCGGGGGCGCATCCCAGTTGTCGATCTCTCCCGTGGTCAGCGACGCTCGGCGAGGGCGGCGTGGGAGTCGGCGCCCCCCGGGCTGTCGGGGCGCGCCGACACTCGGGCGCGCCCCGCGCGGCCAAGTCGGCGGAACCGCGCATGGCACGGCGGTGGCTATGGCGTGGCGCGGAGGGTCCCATGCTTCGACTTCGACGGCTCACCCTGATGGTTCTGTTCGCGGCGGCGTGCGACACCGGCGGTAGCGCCCCCGGTGACGATCCGATCGATGCTCCGGAGGGACCTCACGCGGTCCTGCGCCGCGTGTCGCGCTCGACCTCGATCGCGGTGACGCAGCAGGACACGCGCGTCATCATGGTCAACCCGCAGGCGAACACCGTGAGCGTGTTCGACACGGCGAGCGAGACGCTCGTCGCCGAGATCCCGACCGGGCGCGAGCCCGGCTCGGTCGTCATCCATCCCGATGACACGCGCGCGTTCGTCGCCAACACCGGCGACGGAACCATCGTGCGCATCGAGGGGCTCGACGGTCCGAGCCCGGTGATGAGCGGACGGGTCGAGGTCGGCGCGGAGCCGACCGGGCTCGCGCTCTCGCCGAGCGGCGCGCGCCTCTACGTCGCCGAGTTCGCCGAGGGGCGCGTGGCGGTGATCGACACGGCGACCATGACCGAGATCGGCGCCGTCACCGCGCCGCGCAACCCGCGCGGCATCGCCGTGACCAACGACGACGATCAGGACGATGACGACGAGCTGCTCGTCGTTCCCGAGTTCTTCGGCGAGGCGGTGGGCGAGGAGGCCACCGACACGAGCCGCCAGGCGCGCGTCCGCATCTACTCGCTCGCCGATGGGATGCCGACCAACCCGATCACGTTCGCTCCGTTCGACTCCGGCTTCGCGCCGTCGACCGCGCCGCCCGGCGCGCCGACGGTGATGACGTCGCCCAACCAGCTCTGGACCGTGGAGGTCGTGGGCAACCGGATCTACGTCCCGGCGATCTCCGCGTCGCCGGACCGCCCGGCGAACTTCCAGGCCAACGTGTTCCCGACGGTGCTCGTCGCCGATCTCGATACCCGCACCGAGGTGACCGGGGCGCTCGGCACCGCGAACCTGGCGCGCCTCGTGCGCGACCAGGTCCCGGCGCCGGCCGGGGCCGGCGATCCGCCGCGCTTCTTCCTCGCCGATCCGGTCGACGTCGCGTTCGTGAACAAGGAGGTCGGCTACGTGCTCGCGCGCGGCGCCGACGTCATGCAGCGCATCGTCTACAAGGACCCCGAGATCGTGCTCGGGGGCACGCCGTTCAACAAGCAGATCGATCTCAACGTGACGCCCGAGGGCAGCCCGGGGCCGTGCCAGAACCCGACGGGGATGGCGCTCGCCCACAACGGCGGCCGCGCCTGGGTGAACTGCTGGGGCACGCGCCGGCTCGGCGTCGTCGACTTCTCGATGCAGAAGCTCGCCCGCACCGTCGAGGCGACCGCGGTCGGCGACGACGAGCGCGCGGCGCAGGCCGGGCTGCACTTCTTCTTCACCGGCCGCGGGCGCTGGTCGAACAACGCGTGGAGCTCGTGCGGCTCGTGCCACCCCGACGGGCGCAGCGACAACGTCACGTGGAGCTTCGCCGCCGGACCGCGGCAGTCGACGGCGCTCGATGGCAGCTACAGCCACGGCCCGACGCAGAAGCGCCGCGTCTTCAACTGGACCGGCATCTTCGACGAGCTGCACGACTTCGAGCGCAACACGCGCGACGTGCAGGGCGGGAAGGGCGCGATCACGCGACCCGATCCCGCGATCGAGGGAGCGACGTGCGGCAACCTCGCCCAGGAGGTGCAGGTCGCGCTGTCGGCCGACGGCCTCGGGCGCTCGGTGAAGATCGATCAGGACGCCGCCGGCACGTGCACGAAGGACTGGGACGCCATCGACGCGTACGTGCGGACCATGGTGCGGCCGCCGAGCAGCCTGCGGAAGCTCGACGCCGCGTCGGTCGCGCGCGGCGCCGCCCTCTTCGGCGAGCCGAGCGCGACCGCGGCGAACGCCGGCGTGAAGTGGATGCGCGACACGGTCCAGCCGGCGTCCGCCGATCCGTCGGCGCTCAACAACGTGAGCTTCGTCGCGCCGACGTCGTGGCCCCCGAGCAACACCCGCGACGCGTGGAACTTCCAGTCGCGCCAGATCGCGGTGCAGCCGGCGTCGCCGCTCTTCTCCGGCCCCGAGGCGACCACCGCGCTCGCGCCGCGCCAGGTGTCGTGCGTGGTCCGCAACGTGGGCACGTTCGGCGCCGACACGCTCGAGACGCGCGCCGTGCGCAACGCCGACGGCACCGTCAACCTGGCGGCGCGCGCGCAGGGCCGCCTCGGCTACAACGTGCCGTCGCTCTACGGCATGGCGCTCGGCGCGCCGTACTTCCACCACGGGAAGGCGGCCACGCTCGAGGCGATGTTCTCCGACCCGGAGTGGGCGGCGCACGCGACGGCCGGCAACCCGAACTGGCTGCTCCAGGGCTCGGACTCCGAGATCGCGCAGCGCAAGGCCGACCTCATCAGCTTCCTCCTCTCGATCGACGAGGCGACCCCCGAGCAACCCGTGCCCGCGGGCTTCGACGGCTGTCCGTGATCGCGCAGATCCTGCGGTGCGCCGCGCAGGTCACGTCGTCTTCGGGTAGCCGACGGTCTGCGACAGCAGCACGACCTGGTCGTGCGTGAGGCCGAGCGCGTCGGCGATCGCGTCACGATCGATCCACGCGCGGAGGACGGTCGCGAGTCCGGCGCTGGCCGCGAACAGGTACACGTTCTGCGCGATCGCGCCCGCGGCGACCGAGGCGTAGCGGTCGCGCTGGGCGGCGGGGACGAGGTGCATGCGCGCATGATCGGCGACATAGACCAGATCGAGCGGCGCCTCGTCGACGAAGTCCTGGTAACCCGTGACGCGGCGGACGTCGGCGGCCGCGACGCGATCGAGCCGGCTCGCGCGCGCGTCGTAGAGGTAGGCGCCGTCGGGTAAGGCGACGTACAGGTCGATCTCCTGGCAGTCGACGGCCGTGGGCGCCGTGCGGTGGCCGTCGGGCCGGTTGATGCCCCACGCCGCCCACAGGAGCTGCGACAGGAGCGGCAGGGGCAACGGCGTGGGCGCGAAGTCGCGGTCGGAGCGTCGGCGGGCGAGGGCTTCCATCAGGGGAAGCCCGCCGTGCTGCTCGACCGGAGGCAACGGGATCGAGTCCTTGCTCTCCCCACGGGTCGGCCGCGGGCGCAGCCTGCCCATCGCGCCGAGGGCCATCTTGGTCAACGTGCTCATCGTGGGCTCCTTCGCGAGACATGGCATGCACGATGCACTCCAGCGGTGGAATGCAGACGACCCACGAGCGGATGAGCGCAGTCGATGCGGCGTGGCTGCGCATGGACCAGCCGACCAACGCGATGGTCATCACGTCGCTGCTCGAGTTCGACGACGCGCCGAGCTTCGCCGACGTCGAGGAGCTGGTCACGACGCGGATGCTGTCGTGGAAGCGATTCCGGCAGCGCGTGGCCGAGCCGCACGTCCTGCCGCCGCGCTGGGTCGACGACGGCGGGTTCGATCTCCGGCTGCACCTGCACCGAACCGCGTTGCCGGCGCCGGGCGGCGAACGCGAGCTCGCCGAGCTGATGTCGGAGCTCGGCAGCACGCCCCTCGATCACGGTCGTCCGCTGTGGCAGATCCACGTGATCGAGCGCCGGCGCGGCGCCGCGATCCTCGTCCGCATGCATCACTGCGTGGGCGACGGGGTCGCCCTGATCGGCCTGCTCCTCGGGGTGAGCGATCGGGAGCACGACATGCCGACGCAGGACGTCGGGCTGTCGCCGACACGTCCGTCCGGCGCGCTCGGCTTCGCGCGCGATGCGGCGCGGCAGACGGCCACGCTCGCCCGCCTCCTGACGTTGCCGCGAGATCCGCGCACCGTGCTGCGCGGCGACCTGGGCGCGCGCAAGCTCTTCGCGTCGTCGCGTCCCATCCCCCTCGCCGAGCTGAAGGCGATCGCCGCCACCCATGACGCGCACATCAACGACGTGCTGGTCGCCGCCGTCACGGGAGCGTTGCGCCGTCACCTCGAGCGCAACGGCGGGCTGCCGCGGCGCGAGATCCGGGCGATGGTGCCGGTCTACCTGCGCGGTCGCGCGCGCCACGGCGACCTCGGCAACCACTTCGGCCTCGTGTTCCTCGACCTGCCGATCGGCGTGGCCGGCGCCGGCGAGCGCCTCGCGGTCGGTCACGCGCGCATGAACCTCATCAAGCGCTCCCCCGACGCGATCGTCGCGCTCGAGGTGCTGGGGGCGCTGGGCCTGGCCAGCCCGCTCGTCGAGGACTTCGCGCTCGATCTCTTCACCGACAAGGCGAGCGTCATGTTCACCAACGTCGCCGGACCGCCCGACGTCGTCCACCTCGCCGGCAAGCCGGTGAAGAGCATGTCGGTGTGGGCCCCGGTGTCCGGCCACCTCGGCCTCGGCGTCAGCGCCCTCAGCTACGCGGGCGCGCTGCGCATCGGCATCAAGGCCGACGCCCGCCGCTGCCCCGATCCCGCCGCTCTCCTGGCCGATCTCGAGGCCGAGCTCGACGCACTGCGCGCGCCGCGCGGTAGCGTCGGGTGATGGCGACCGACGAACCGCCTCGACCCGAGCTCGACGAGCTGGCGCGCCGCCTCGCGCTCACCGGTGATGAAGAACGCCCCGACGCGGTCGCGCGGCGGCGCAAGACCGGGCAGCGCACGGCGCGCGAGAACATCGCCGACCTCGTCGACCCGGGCACGTTCGTCGAGTACGGCGCGCTCGCGCTGGCGGCGCAGCGGTCGACGCGCGGGCTCGACGACCTCGTGCGCGCCAGCCCGGCCGACGGGATCGTCTGCGGCGTGGGCGCGGTCAACGGCGACCGCTTCGGCGCCGAGCCGGCGCGCACGATGGTGCTCGCGTACGACTACACGGTGTTCGCCGGCACGCAGGGGCTCGTCGGGCACCGGAAGCTCGACCGGATGCTCGCGCTCGCGCACGACTGGCGGCTGCCGATCGTGCTCTTCGCCGAGGGCGGCGGCGGCCGGCCCAACGACACCGACACGCACACCGTGTCCGGGCTCGACACGTCGAGCTTCCACGCGTTCGCGGCGCTGTCGGGGCACGTGCCGCGCGTCGGGATCGCGTCGGGCCGCTGCTTCGCCGGCAACGCCGCGCTCCTCGGCAGCTGCGACGTCATCGTCGCGACCGACGACAGCAACATCGGGATGGGCGGGCCCGCGATGATCGAGGGCGGCGGGCTCGGCAGCTTCGCGCCGGAGGCGATCGGGCCGGCCGACGTGCAGACGAAGAACGGCGTGATCGATGTCCGGGTTCCGGACGAGGTCGCGGCGGTCGCCGCGGCGAAGCGCTACCTGTCGTACTTCCAGGGAGCGCTGCCGCCCGGCGAGCACGCGCCGCAGGAGGCGCTGCGCGACGCGATCCCCGAGAACCGGCGGCGCACGTACGCGATCCGCCCGGTGATCGAGACGCTGTGCGACGCCGGCTCCGTGCTCGAGCTGCGCCGCGACTTCGGCCGGAGCCTCGTCACCTGCCTCGTCCGCATCGGTGGCCGCGCGCTCGGCCTGGTGGCCAGCGACACCATGCACCTCGCCGGCGCGATCGACGGCGACGCGGCCGACAAGGGCGCGCGCTTCCTCCAGCTCTGCGACGCGTTCGGGTTGCCGATCGTGTCGCTCGTCGACACGCCGGGGTTCATGGTCGGCCCGGAGGCGGAGGCGACCGCGCTCGTCCGCCGCACGTCGCGCCTGTTCGTGGCGGCGGCGAGCCTGACCGTCCCGTTCTTCGCGGTCGTCCTGCGCCGCGGCTACGGCCTCGGCGCCCAGGCGCTGACCGGCGGCCACTTCCACGCGCCGTTCTTCACCGTCTCGTGGCCCGCCGGCGAGTTCGGCGGCATGAACCTCGAGGGCGCGGTCCGCATCGGCATGAAGAAGCAGCTCGACGCGATCGCCGACCCCGCCGCGCGCGAGCGGATGGCGCAGACCCTCATCGCGGAGGCGCACCGGCGCGGCACGGCGCTCAACATGGCGTCGCTCTGGGAGCTCGACGCGGTGA
This sequence comes from Kofleriaceae bacterium, assembly GCA_019912685.1. GTDB lineage: Bacteria > Myxococcota_A > Polyangia > Haliangiales > Haliangiaceae > UBA2376. Next base: position 624 of record JAIOII010000476.1, on the reverse strand, counting down.
TCGATCCCGCGGACACGCGCGCCTGGCTGCTGCACGGGCTCGCGTCGACGACGGCGCCGGCGCGCCCCGGCCGCCGGCGCTTCGTCGACACCTGGTGAGCCAGGGCGACTACCATGGGCTCGTGGACCGCGCGCCCACGCTCGACGACTTCATCGCCGACCCGGTCGGCCGCTACGTCGCGACCGAGCGTGTCGTCGCGTGGTGCGCGGCGCCCGATCTGCTCGGCGCCGCGGCCTGGGACGAGCCGGCGCCGGCCGACGTCGACTTCCTGGTCGCCGGCTGGGACGCGCTCGTCGCGGTGCGCACGGGGCCGTTCGACAAGGTGTTCGACGTGCGGTTCGTCAGCCGGATCCGCGAGGACACGTTCGCCCGCCTGGTCGAGCGCGTACGTAGCCGGCAGCCGGTGCCGCGCGAGGTGCGCAAGCAGGTGCTGCTCGCGCCCGACGGCGTCGCCTCGGCCGTGGTGCACGGCTTCTGGAACCTGGTGCCCAGCCGCCACCCCTGGCACGTCACGGGCAGCGACGCCGACGGGTTCGCGTGGCTCGGGCGCGAGGCGATGTGCGGCGGCGTCGCCGCGATGATCGCGCACCTGCGCGAGGGCGAACCGCTGGCGAGGCTCCGGCG
>JAIOII010000475.1 GCA_019912685.1 Kofleriaceae bacterium | reverse complement strand
TCGACGCGCTGGGCCCGCGCGGCAAGGGCTTCCACACGCACGACGAGTACATCGAGCTGCCGACGCTCGCGCAGCGCACGCGCGCGCTCGTGCGGTTCCTCGCCGGCTGGGCCGAGGGGGCGTAGCGCGCCGGCGCGTAGGACGCGGCGCGGCCATCACGGCACGACGGTCACGGCACGACGTCGGCGTGCATCAGCGTGATCTGCTTGATCGCCTCGGCGTGCGGCCAGTACTCGACGTGGATCGAGCCGGGCGCTCGCCGCTCCGCCCGCCAGCCGGCGACGGCGGGGCCGCGAGCATCGCAGCGGCGGAGCCGGGGGTCGGTGAGCCGCCTCGGGCCCGAAGCGAAAAGCCGCCGTCGTGCCCCGCTGCGGCTACGCGCCGAGGCACCTCGTGGGGCGGTCACGCGGGCGCGCTTCGACTCTCTTCCTTCCCGGAGCCTCGCACGCCGAACAAGGGACCTGCGTCCGCCGACGTCGCGGGCGAGTCCCACGGCGCGTCGTAGCGGCCGACGTCGAAGACGAGGGCGTCGGGCGCGCGGCCGGTGAGTGCGATCTGCTGGCGATGGAGCGCCTGGTGGTGCGCCGGGCAGAGGCACACGAGGTTCCAGGGATCGTTGTTCCCGCCGTGCTCGCGCGGGACGATGTGATGGAGGTGGATCCAGCGCAGGAGCGACAGCCAGGCACGCGGCAGCGTCCGCGATCGCGGCGGAGCACCATGCGAGCGACCGCGGGCGGGACCTCCTGGAACGCACGCGTGGGCACGTCACCGTCGACGTAGCCGAGGTACTGCGCGTCGCAGCAGGCCTGCTCGACGGTCGAGGGCGGGACCTCGATCGACCTGCCGGCCGCGTCGTGCCACGCGCGGTCGCAGTACTCGCACACGACGAGTGCGATCTGGTACGGCGGCACGCGAGACGCGACGCGCGACGACGCGGACGTGCCGGGCGGTGCGTCGCCGCTGGGCGACGGTTCGGCATCGACGCCATCCCGAGCTGCCGGTGCACCTCGGCGCGCTCGGCGCGCGCCAGCCAGCGCAGCTCCTCGGCGTCGAGCTCGCCTCGGCGCCGCGCGATGCGGCGCAGCTGCCGATCGATCTCGCGCCATTCATCCCGACGACCTCCGCGCTCAGCGTGCCGTGGCCACCACGCCCTCGCCCATCGTCACCTCCGCTCCATCGAACATCGCCGCTCCTCCTCTCGCGCTCGCGTGCGCGTACCACCTCTATCACGACGTTCTTCGGCGCCATGGAATGCGAATCGGGCTACGATCCAGCGCGGCCATGAAGCGCACCGGGCTCGCTTGCTTGCTCCTCGCCGCGTGCGCGCCCCCGAAGGGGCGCCATGGCTACGCGCACATCGATCACCTCGACTACGCGGTGGATCGTTGTCAGCTGGAGCCCGTGAGATCGATCTTCGAGCTGTCGGGTGACGGCACGGCGCGCATCATCCGGGACCCGACCGGGACGAGACTCGACGTGCGCCCGGCTCGCGCACGGAGGAACCAGGTGTGGTTCTACATGTGCGTCGACGATCCGCCGCTGCCGTGGAACGCCCCGTCAGGCGATCTCCGTCTGCTGTGTCGCCACGCCACGGGCCGATTGCGCGTGACCGTGCACTTCGACTGCCGCTGATCGCTCGTCGATACGCGGGCTACGCCGCCGTGCCGCGGCGCCGCCCGCGTAGCAG
>JAIOII010000474.1 GCA_019912685.1 Kofleriaceae bacterium | reverse complement strand
GCCGCGCGCCGGGCCCCCGGCGACCGCCGCCTCGTCCGCGGCCGAGGCCACGACCCTCGCCGAGCTCGAGAAGCAGGCGATCGCGCAGGCGCTCGCCCGCCACGCCGGCAACGTCACCTACGCGGCGCAGGAGCTCGGCATCACGCGCACGTCGCTCTATCGCCGCATGGAGAAGCATGGCCTTTAGCCGCTTCGCCTTCGTGCTCACGCTCCGCCTCGCGGCGCTGTTCGCCACCCTCGCCGTGCTCGCGTACGTCGTGGTCGCGACCGACCTCGTCGCGGTGACGGTGGTCGTCGGCGCGATCGCGGCGGTCGAGATCTGGCTCGTCGTGCGCTTCGTCCACCGCACCAACCGCGAGCTCGGCCGGCTGCTCGACGCGATCCGCTACGACGACTACCAGCAGTCCTTCTCCCTCGGCCAGCTCGGCCCGACCTTCGCCGATCTCAAGGGCGCGTTCGACGAGGTCATGACGCGCTTCCGCGCCGCCCGGCTCGATCGCGAGGCGCAGCGCCGCTACCTCGAGGCGCTGGTCGAGCACGTCCCGGTCGCGATCATCGCGGTGCACGACGACGGCCGCGTCGACCTGCTCAACAGCGCGGCCCGCCGCCTGCTCAACGCCTCCGCGGCGACGACGACGCGGGCGCTCGACGCCTACGGCGCCGCCTTCCAGCGCGACGTGGCGCAGAGCAAGAGCGGCGCGCGCACGCTCACGCGCATGACCACCGACGGCCTGCAGCGACACCTCGTCCTGTCGTCGACGCAGCTCACGGTCACCGGATCGCCCGTGCGCCTGGTGACGCTCCAGGACATCCAGAGCGAGCTCGACTCGAACGAGCTCTCGGCCTGGCAGGACATGGCCCGCATCCTGTCCCACGAGATCATGAACTCGCTCACCCCGATCGCGTCGCTCGCCCGCACCGCCGACGACATGGTCGACGAGCTGGCCCGGCGCGTGGGCGCCGCCGACGAGCTGGTCACCGACATCCACGCCGCGATCCAGACGCTCGCCCGCCGCTCGGAGAGCCTGATGCGCTTCGTCCGCAGCTACCGGCAGTTCACGCAGATGCCGCCGCCGTCGCTCAAGCCCGTCCAGCTGCGCGAGTACGTGTCGCGGCTCGAGAAGCTCTTCCTCACCGAGTGGGCCGGGCGCGGCATCGAGCTCCACGTCGCGCCGCCCGCCGGCGGGCTCACGATCATGGCCGACGACTCGCTGCTCGATCAGGCGGTGATCAACCTCCTGCGCAACGCGGCGGACGCCGCCGCGGCGAGCGCGTCGCCGCACGTCTGGCTCGACGCGCGCCTGTCGGAGCGCGGGCGCCCGATCATCGAAATCGGCGACAACGGCCCCGGCGTCGACGAGTCGCTCGGCGACAAGATCTTCCTGCCCTTCTTCACCACGAAGCCCGACGGCTCGGGCATCGGCCTCGCCCTCGCCCGTCAGGTCATGCTCGTGCACAAGGGCGCGATCACCGCCTCGGCGCGGCCGGGCGGCGGCGCGCTCTTCCGGCTCACGTTCTGAGCGGCGCGCCGGCGGCGAGGTCGGCGACGGTCGCGAGCAGCCGCCCCAGGTCGACCGGCTTGACCAGGTGGCCGGCGAAGCCCGCCTCGGCGCTGCGCGCGCGATCGTTGTCGCGGCCGTAGCCCGTCAGCGCCACGAAGTGCGGCGTCGTGTCGCCGAGCTTGTCGCGCATCCGGTGCGCGAGCTCGTAGCCGTCCATCACCGGCAGCCCGATGTCGAGGAGCGCGATGTCGGGCGCGAAGCTGTCGAGCGCGGCCAGCGCCTCGGCGGGATCGGCGGCGCCGCGCACGTCGTGTCCGACGGCCTCGAGCCCCTCGACCAGGAGCTCGCGCGCGTCCTCGTTGTCGTCGACGACGAGGATCCGCTGCGGTCGCGATGCCTGCTCGATCCGCAGCTCCGGCTGCACGCTGATCGGACGCGTGGTGTCGACGAGCGGCAAGCGTACGGTGAAGGTGCTGCCGTGCCCGCGCCCGGGGCTGCGCGCCTCGACCGTGCCGCCGTGCAGATCGACGAGCGCCCGCACGAGCGCGAGCCCGAGCCCGAGCCCGCCCGTGAGCCGGTGGGTCTCGCCCTCGCCGCGCACGAACAGATCGAAGATGCGCGGCAGCGCCTCCGGCTCGATCCCCGTGCCGTCGTCGTGCACCTCGACCAGCACGGCGGTGTCGTCGTCGTCGCTGATCGTGATCGCGATGTTGCCGCCGGGCTCGGTGTACCTGGCGGCGTTGGTCAGGAGGTTGCCGAACACCTGCACGAGCCGCGCGTCGTCGCCGTCGATGCTGACCGGATACGTCGGCGCCTCGCAGCGCAGGTGGTGACGCCGCTGCTCGAAGAGCGGGCTCGCCTGCTCCATCGCGCGCGAGACGATGTCGCGCAGGTCGTGGCGGCCGCGCTTCAGCTGGAGCCCGCCCCGCATCACGCGCGCGATGTCGAGCAGATCGTCGACGAGGTGCATGAGGTGCCGCACCTGCCGCTCGATGACCTCCTGCTCGCGCAGCGAGCGATCGTCGCCCTTCAGGCGCATGAGCTGGAGCGCGGTCAGGATCGGCGCCATCGGGTTGCGCAGCTCGTGGCCCAGCATGGCGAGGAACGCGTCCTTGGCGCGGTTGGCCTGCTCGGCGGCGATCCGCGCGGCCTGTTCCTGCTGCGCGAGCATGCGCTCCGTGAGATCACGCGTGACCTTGGAGAAGCCGATCAGCTCGCCGTGGTCGTCGCGCACCGCGCTGATGATCACGTTGGACCAGTAGCGCGTGCCGTCCTTGCGGATGCGCCAGCCCTCGTCCTCGAAGCGCCCCTCGACCGACGCCACCGCCAGCTCCATCTCGCACTTGCCCGCCTTCACGTCGTCGTCGGGATAGAACCGCGAGAAGTGCGTGCCGATGATCTCGTCGGCGGCGTAGCCGCTGATCCGCTGCGCGCCGACGTTCCACGTCGCGACGCGACCCGCCGAGTCGAGCATGAAGATCGCGTAGTCCTGGACGCTCTCGACGAGCCGGCGGAACAGCTCCTCGCTTCCGGAGCCGCGCGCAGACGCTGCGGCACGCACCAGTCGATCGGTCATCTTCGCGCGGTCACTGCTCACGGCCAGTTGCTCGGCCGCCATCATAGCGACACCGGACGTCGTCGACGAGCGACAGGATCAGGCAGCGCGCGGCATGCAGCGAGCGCTCGCGCACACCGAGCGCGAGCGCTACATCAGAAGCCGCCGAGCCCGCCGCCGCCGCCGAGGCCGGCGCCCATGAAGGGCGCCATCTGGTCCATGAGCCGGTCGAGCTGCGGGTCGGTGATCTTCAACGCGAAGCGGAGGCGGTCCCCGCTCCGATCGAACTTGATCGACCGGATCACGGCGCCGACGTCCTTGCCGAGCATGTCGGCCTGCTTCTTCATCTCGGGGATGCCGCGCGCGATCTCGTCGGCCATGCCCCGGTCCCTCACCTGCACGGAGACGTCGAAGGCGATCCCCTTGTCGATGTCCACCCAGCCGCGCAACACGCCGACCTTGTCGCCGACGGGCGTGCTGCTCGCGTCGCCCACGAACCACATCGCGCGATCACGATCGATGCGCGCGAGCTCGGCGACGAGCGCGGTGTCCTCGGCCGCGCTGCCCTGCGCTGCGGCCGCGGCGTCGGCCTCGAGCTCGGCGCGCGTCGTGGCGACGGCGACCATGCCGGGCGAGGACATGGGCATCGCGGTGCGCGTGAGCAGCGCGCCGTCGGGCAGGACGAGGTAGCCCGTGCGGATCGGGCCCATCGCGGTCGCCATCCCGATGGCGACGAACTTGCCGTCGGGATCGACCTCGACGGGGTACCCCGCCTTCTGCGCGCACGCCTTCACGTCGTCGACGCCGAAACCCGTCATCACGAAGCGCATCATGAGCTCGTCGCCCGTGTAGGCGACCGCGCCGAGCATCTCGACGCCGCGCGCGCCGTCGACGAAGCAGCTCGTCCACGTCTTCATGCCCGGCGACATCTTGTCGAGGTCGCCCATGACACGCGAGAACGCCGAGCTCTGCAGCCAGTCCTGGATGCGGAGGTAGTTGCCGCCGAAGAGCCCGACGTTGCCCGACGGGAGGTGGGCGAGGAGCGTCTTCTCGTCCTTGCGCAGCGCACCCGACGTCTTCGACGAGAGTCCGCCGTCCTTCTCGCACGCGGCGATCGCGAGCACGCCCGCGCACAGCACCATGCCGATCCTGGTCATGGCGCCGTCGTTACCACACGCACGACCGGCGCGATCGATCTATCGTGGGCGCGCCGTGAATCCGGGCGAAGCCGGTCACGTCCCCCGACCATGCGCCATCGACTCCTCGCCGCCCTCTGCATCCTCGCTGCGTCCGCCGCCCCGGCCCTCGCCCAGGGCGAAGG
>JAIOII010000473.1 GCA_019912685.1 Kofleriaceae bacterium | reverse complement strand
GCGGCGTGCGCACCGCGGCGTCGAAGAAGATCCTGGCCGAGGCCGCCGCGCTCGGCGCCGACGTCGACGAGGCGGTGAAGCGGGCGGTCGACGAGCTCGGCCGCGCGCGCCGCCTGCGGTTCCTGTGAACGGAGGATGAGCTCGCGCATGACGACGAACGAGCATGTCGAGACCGTGATCGTGGGCTCGGGCTTCGGTGGCTCGGTGACGGCGTTCCGCCTCGCCGAGGCCGGCAAGCCCGTGCTCCTGCTCGAGCGCGGCAACCTGATGCCGCCCGGGTCGTTCCCGCGCGCGCCACACCTCGTGCGCCGCAACTTCTGGGATCCGAGCGCCGGGCTCTACGGCATGTGGAATGTCTGGTTCTTCAGGAAGTACGGCGCGCTGGTGTCGTCAGGCGTCGGCGGCGGCTCGCTCATCTACGCCAACGTGCTCCTCCGGAAGGACGAGCGCTGGTTCGTGACCGAGGAGCCGGGACGGCCGGGCTACGAGCACTGGCCGGTCTCCCGCGCGATCCTCGACCCGCACTACGACAACGTGCTGGCGGCGATGAGCGCGCAGGTGTTCCCCGAGCACGCGCCCTACTGCGACACGGGCAAGGTCCTCCACTTCCGGCGCGCGGTCGAGCGCCTCGCCGCGAAGGACCCGAAGCGATCGCTCGTGAAGCCGCCGCTCGCGGTCATCTTCGCCAGCGACGACCGACCGGCGCAGATCGGCACGCCGATCGGCGTTCCGGGCGACAACCTGCACGGGTGCGCGCGCACGACGTGCACGCTGTGCGGCGAGTGCATCATCGGGTGCAACACGGGCGCGAAGAACACGCTCGACCTCAACTACCTGTCGCGCGCGAAGAAGCTCGGCGCCGACATCCGGCACCTGCACGAGGTGCGGCGCTTCCGTCGCCTGCCGGGCAGCGGGCCGCGCTTCGAGGTGACCTACGTCGTCCACGATCCGGGGCTCGTCGAGCCGCACGACACGTCGGCGCTCGAGGAGCGCGTGGTGACGTGCGATCGCCTGGTGATCGCGGCGGGCGCGCTCGGCTCGACGTACCTGATGCTGAAGAACCGCGAGGCCATCGGCGTTCGTAGCAAGGAGCTCGGCGCGCGCTTCTCGGGCAACGGTGATCTCCTGGCGTTCGCGATCGCGTGCGTCGGCGACGACAAGCGACCGCTGCGCTTCGACCCGACGCGCGGCCCGACGATCACGAGCGCCTTGCGCGAGGCGGATCGCCTCGACACGGGCAACCCGCACGACGGGCGCGGCTTCTACCTCGAGGACGCGGGCTTCCCGTCGCAGATGGCGTGGCTCGCCGAGGGCCTGAACCCGATCGGCTGGCTGGTGCGCGTCGCGCGCCTGATGAAGCGCTTCGCGCGGAAGCTCGTCGGCATGGACGACGACCCCGACGTGGGCGAGGAGTTCGCGAGCGTCTTCGGCTCCGGCGACCTGGCGGCGACGCTCTTGCCGCTCCTCGGCATGGGCCGCGACGTCCCCGACGGCGCCTTCGATCTCGCCGGCCCGCGCGAGCGCCTGCGCCTCACGTGGTCGCACGATCGCTCGCGCGACTACTTCGATCGCGTCGAGGCCGCGGCCCGCGACATCGCCGGCGAGCTGCGCGGCCAGTTCGTGCTCAACCCGACCTCGCGCTTCTTCAAGCGGCTGGTGACCGTGCACCCGCTCGGCGGCGTGCCGATGGGCCGCACCATCGCCGACGGCGTCGTCGACTCGTTCGGCCGCGTCTTCGAGTGCGACGGTCTGTGGGTCCTCGACGGCTCGATCCTGCCGGGCCCGGTCGGCCCCAACCCCGCCCTCACCATCGCCGCCATCGCCGACCGCGCCGCCACCGAGGCGATGCTCGGCTGACCCGGCGCTCGGTTTCGGTTTCGGTTTCGGTTTCGGTTTCGGTTTCGGTTTCCCTCTGTGCCAACGTGACTGAGACAGCGGCCCCGACCGAATTACGCACGAGGGCGCTGAGGCAGGCACGATATGGAGATGCCGAGGAAGAACCGGCCGGTGGGGACCGAGACAGCGGCCGAGATCCGCGCTGCGGAACG
>JAIOII010000472.1 GCA_019912685.1 Kofleriaceae bacterium | reverse complement strand
CGGCGAGCGCGCGGGCGTCGTCGGGGCCGTCGTTGACGCCGGCGAGGAGCGTGAGCGCCCACATCGGCGAGAGGCCCGTCGCGCGCGCGTGCTCGGCCGCCGCCTCGAGGACCTCGTCGAGGGAGTGCGCGCGCTCGATCGGCATGAGCGAGCGGCGCACCTCCGGTCGCGCGCTGCCGAAGGAGAGCCCGAGCCGCACGCGCGGCGCCTCGCGCGCGAGGCGGCGGATGCCGCTCGGGTTGCCCGACGTGCACACCGTGATCGCGCGCGCGTCGATGCCGAAGGCGCACGGCTCGCTGAAGACGGCGATCGCCTCGAGCACGCGATCGAGGTTGGCCATCGGCTCGCCCATGCCCTGGAACACGACGCCGTGCACGCGCTGGCCCGGCGCCAGCCCGGCGCGCACCACGCGCACCTGCTCGACGATCTCCCAGGTCTCGAGGTTGCGGGTGAGGCCGAGCCGGCCGGTCGCGCAGAACGCGCACGCGAGCGCGCAGCCGACCTGCGAGCTGACGCACACGCTCATCCGCCCCGGCCGCTCGAGCGGGATGCGCACGGTCTCGATCACCTCGCCGTCGGGCAGCGCGAGCACGAGCTTCTCGAACGGATCGAGCGCGCTCGCCTCGCGCGCGCGCACCGAAAGCGTCGGGACGTGCCCGCGCGCCGCGACGGCGTCCGCGGCAAGGCGCCGCACCGACGACGACGCGGTCACCGCCTCGCCGCGGTGCACCTGCGCGACGATCTTGCGAGCTTCGCCGAGGCGGCACGCGGGGACGGCGCGCGCGAGCGCTTCCGGCGTGACGGCCTGCAGCGGGATACGTTCCACCGCGGCACCATATCGTGTTAACTACGGCCGATCACGTGTCGGCCTCGCGTCGTATCCCCTCCCTCGACGGCCTGCGCGCGATCTCGATCGTCCTCGTGCTCGTCTCGCACCTGCTGGGGACCCGCGGCTTCCCCGTCGGCACGCGCGCCATGGGCGCGATCGGCGACTTCGGCTACCTGGGCGTGCGGGTCTTCTTCGTCATCTCGGGCTTCCTCATCACGAGCCTGCTCCTCGCCGAGCACGCGAAGACCCGCACGATCTCGCTCAAGGGCTTCTACGCGCGGCGCGCGTGGCGCATCTTCCCGGCGTTCTACACGTTCGTCGCCGCGATGATCGTGGCGTGGGCCCTGGGCTCGATCGCCCTGCGCGGCGGCGACATCCTCGCGGCCGTCACCTACACGATGAACTACCACTACGATCGGTCGTGGGAGCTCGGCCACATCTGGTCGCTCTCGATCGAGGAGCAGTTCTACCTCGTGTGGCCGGCGACGTTCCTCGTCGCCGGCCGGCGGCGCATCGTGCCGGTCGCCGTGGCGATGATCGTGATCGCGCCGTGCCTGCGCGCCGCGGCGTTCCTCGTCTTCGAGCACGCCGACGACGTGGCCATGGAGGCCTACCCCTGCGTCATGGACTCGATCGCGACCGGCTGCCTGCTCGCGGCGCTGAAGGAGCGCCTCGACGACACGCCGCGGTACCTCGCCGCGCTCCGCTCGCCGTGGTTCGTGCTCGTGCCGCTGATCGTGGTGCTCGCCAACCTCCCGACGTGGTGGGCGCTCGAGTACACGAGCCACGTCACCATCCAGAACCTCGGCGTGGCCCTCTGCGTCGACCGCTGTGTCCGGGTTCCGGACGACTGGGCCGGGAAGCTGCTCAACTGGGCGCCGATGGTGTGGCTCGGCGGCCTCTCCTACTCCCTGTATCTGTGGCAGGAGCCGTTCCTCAATCACTACGCCCGGTCGGACGTGAACACCTTCCCCGTCAACATCGTCCTGGCGTTCGCGTGCGCGGTCGCCTCCTTCTACCTGGTGGAGACGCCGTTCCTCGCGTGGCGGGACCGGCGCAAGGCCACGCGCGCGGCCGCGTGCTAGGGTGCAGGTTGCATGGCGTATCCCGAGGTCGTACGAGTCTTCGCGACAACGCAGGAGCCGGACTACGACTCCCCGTGGCAGACCAAGAGCCCGTCGTCGTCGACGGGATCGGGCGTGGTGATCGCGGGTAACGCGATCCTGACCGGAGCCCACGTGGTCGCCGACGCGACCTTCCTCCAGGTCCAGAAGCCGTCGATGCCGGACAAGGCGATCGCGCGCGTGCGCGCGGTCTGTCACGACTCCGATCTCGCGCTGCTCGAGATCGTCGAGCCGGCCGGCTTCCTCGACGACGTGACGCCCGCCGAGATCGGCGAGATGCCGCGCCTGCGCGACGAGGTCGCGGTCGTCGGCTACCCGGTCGGCGGCGAGGAGATCTCGATCACCGAGGGCGTGGTCTCGCGCATCGAGGTGCAGCGCTACAGCCACTCGCAGCGCCACCTGCTCGCGGTGACCGTCGACGCGGCGATCAACGCCGGCAACAGCGGCGGCCCCGTGTTCGGCGCGGGCAAGGTCGTCGGCATCGCGTTCCAGAAGCTCACCGGCGTCGACAACATCGGCGAGATGGTGCCGCCGCCGATCATCCGCGCGTTCCTCGAGGGCGTCGCCGCCGGCAAGCGCCCCGAGATCCCGGCGCTCGGCATCCTGACCCAGAACCTCGAGAACGCGTTCCTGCGCCGCCAGCTGGGCGTGCACGACGGCGTGTCGGGCATCGCGGTCGTGCAGATCGACCACGGCGGCTCGGTCCACGGGTCGCTCGAGGTGCGCGACGTGATCACGCACGTCGACGGCCTGCCGATCGCCAACAACGGCACGGTGACGTGGAACGGCAAGCACCGCACGCGCTACGACGTCGTGCTCGGCACGCGCTTCGTCGGCGACGTGATGAAGCTCGGCATCCTGCGCGGCGGGCGGCCGATGGAGGTCGCGGTGACGCTCCAGCCCTGGCGGCCGCTGGTGCCGCGCTCGCGCTACGACCAGGCCCCGCGCTACATGGTGTACGGCGGCCTCGTCTTCCAGACGCTGACGCGCGACTTCCTGGGCACGTGGGACAAGTGGTGGAACAAGGCGCCCAAGGAGTTCCTCAACTACTACTACCTGGGCTCGCGCTCGGCCGACCGCGAGGAGGTCGTGATCCTCACGCAGATCCTCGCCGACGAGATCAACATCGGCTACGCGCACCTCTACAACGAGGCGGTCGCGACCGTGAACGGCGCCCCCGCCAGGAACCTCGCCGACTTCGTGGCGCGCCTCACCTCCATCAAGGGCCTCGTCGAGATCACGACGACGTCGGGCGGCCTCGTCATGCTCGACTCCGAGGAGGTCGCGCGCGCCACGCCGCGCATCCTCGAGCGTTACCGCATCCCGAGAGATCGATCTGTGTGAGGCTCGGCACGGGGTCGTGCCCTGAGGGCTCGGCCTGACGCCTTGCCTGAGGCCTCGGCCTGAGGCCTGGCCTGACGCCCGTCTGGGCCTGACGCCTGTCTGGGCCTTCGTGCCCCGTTACGCAAGGAAGGCCTCAGAGGGTGTGAGCGAATGGGGGCGGGCGGCCTGGCGGCCGCCCCTGCGCCGTTCAGGTGGTTGGTTGCGGGCTGCCGCCCGCTGAGCTGATGGGGCGCGGCCTACCCGGCGAGCGCGCTCAAC
>JAIOII010000471.1 GCA_019912685.1 Kofleriaceae bacterium | reverse complement strand
ACCCCGGCCTGCGCGCCGAGCTCGAGGCGCAGCGCGGCGCGCCCGGTGGCTTCTACGCGTTGCCGTACTCCGTCGCCTACGCCGACCGCCTGGTGCGCGCGCACGGGCTGCTCCTCGACGCGGCGCGCGCGGTCGCCGCCGACGACCCCGAGCTCGCCGGCTACCTGCGCAACCGCGGCCGCGACCTCCTCACCGATGACTACGAGGCCGGCGACGCCGCGTGGGTGACCGCGAGCTTCGCGAACCTCAACGTCCAGATCGGCTCGTACGAGACCTACGACGACGAGCTCTACGGCGCGAAGACGTTCTTCTCGCTGTCCTTGCTCGCGCGGCGCCCCGCCGACTCGGAGGCGGTGCGCGTCGCGCTCGGCGAGCTGCAGGCGTTCGAGGACGCCCTGCCCTACGAGCACAAGAAGCGGGTCCGCGACCGCATCCCGGTCGGCGTCTACGACGTCATCGCCGACTTCGGCCAGGCGCGCGGCGGCAACACCGCCACGATCCTGCCGAACGAGGCGTACATCGCGCGACGCTATGGCCGCACCATCCTCCTGCGCGCGAACATCATGCGCGACCCCACGCTCTTCGAGGGCACCGAGACCGCGTGGAAGAGCGTCGTCGCGCCGGCGCATGCCGCCGACCTGACCGCCGACGCGACCTTCCATCGCACGCTCTGGCACGAGGTCGGCCACTACCTCGGCGTCGACCGGACGACCGATGGCCGCACGCTCGACGCGGCGCTCGGCGACACCACCGATCTCCTCGAGGAGATGAAGGCCGACCTCGTCTCGCTCTACTCCGCCAAGGCGCTCCGCGCGCGCGGCTACTACGACGACGCCAAGCTCCGCGCGGTCTACGCCGCGGGCGTGCGCCGCGTCCTCCAGAACAACAAGCCGCGCCGCGACCAGCCGTACGCGACCATGCAGCTCATGCAGTGGAACTTCTTCCTCGCGAAGGGGCTCCTGCGCTTCGACGCCGCGACCGGCACGCTCGCGATCGACCACGCCCGATACCACGACGTCGTCGCCGAGCTCCTCCGCCGCGTGCTCGCGATCCAGCGCGCCGGCGACAAGGCCGCCGCTGACCGCTTCGTCGACGAGCACACCCGCTGGGACGACGCCCTCCACGGCGTCATCGCGCAGCGCATCCGCGACGCGCAGCGCTACCGCTACAGCCTCTTCCGCTACGCCGCGCTGGGCGAGTAGCGCCCGCTCAGCGACGAACCCACGCGCTGATCGCGTCGAGCAGCGCCTCCGGCTTCACCGGCTTGACGACGTGGAGCTGGAAGCCGGCGTCCATCGCCGCCCGCACGTCCTCGGGGCGCGCGTACGCCGTGAGCGCGATCGCCGGCACGTCGCCGCCCCGCTGCGGCGGCAACGCGCGCACGCGCCGGATCAGCGAGTACCCGTCCTCGCGCGGCATGCCGATGTCGCTGATCAGGATGTGAGGCGGGTCGGCCTGGAGCCGCTCGTACGCCTCCGGCGCCGACGCGGCCATCGCCACCTCGGCGCCGGCCTCGATCAGGAACTCCGACATCAGCACGCGCGCGTCCTCGTCGTCGTCGACGATCAGCATGCGGACGCCGCGCAGGGGCCGCAGGCGGGTCAGGACGGCCTTGCCGGTCACCGCGTCGCCGTCGAGCGCGGCCACCGTGGCGGGCAACGTGACCGTGAACGTCGCGCCCGTGCCCGGCCCGTCGCTCGCCGCGGACACGGAGCCGCCGTGCGCCTCGACCAGGTAGCGCACGATCGCCAGGCCGAGCCCGAGGCCACCCCGCTGCCGGGTCGTCGAGCTGTCGACCTGCCGGAAGCGCTCGAAGATCGTCGACAGGTGCTCGCGCGCGATGCCTTCCCCCGTATCGCGCACCGCGACCTGCACCGACGACCCCGCGCGCCTCGCGCCGATCGTGATCACGCCGCCCGGCGCCGTGAACTTCACCGCGTTGGAGAGCAGGTTCCAGATGATCTGCTGCAGCCGCTCGAAGTCACCCTGGATCGCGCCCAGGTCCTCCGGCAGGTCCTGGACGATCTGCATGCGCCGCGCCTGCGCCGCCGGGCGGATGGAGTCGAGCGCGGCGCGGACCACCGACGCGACGTCGACCCGCGCGAACGACAGCCGGAGCTTCCCGCTCGTGATGCGCGAGACGTCGAGGATGTCCTCGATCAGGCGCGCCTGCGCGTCCGCGTTGCGGACGATGGCGTCGATCGCCTTCTCCGCGTCGCGCGCGACGCCGCGCTTCAGCATCGACGCGTAGCCGATGATGGCCTGCAGCGGCGTGCGCAGCTCGTGGCTCATGGTGGCGAGGAACTCGTCCTTCATGCGGTTCGCGTTCGCGGCCTGCTCCTCCAGGATCCGGCGCTCGATCATGAGGGCGGCCCGGCGGGCGAGCTCCTCCGCAAACGCGAGATCGTCGGCCGTGTAGCGACGGTCCGATTGCGCGTAGATGAGCGACAGCGCGCCGAACACCTCCGCGCGCCCTCGCAGCGGAACCACCAGGCCCGAGCGCAGATCCAGCTCCTGGATGATCCGCCGGTGCTCCGGGTCCACCGCCGCGCGCTCGAGCAGCTCCTGTGGAATCTCGGGATAGAACTCGGCCTTGCCCGTGCGGATCACGTTCGGCACCCCGGTGACGGCATCGGGATCCGGCGGATAGCGCCGCGCCAGCTCGCTCGCGAGCTCGACCTTCGCCGGGTCGACGTGCGCCACGGCGACGCGCCGCGTCTGACCGTCCCTGCTGTCGACGACGTCGACCGCCACCCAGTCCGCCAGCCGCGGCACCGCGAGCCGAGCGATCTTGACGAGCGCGTCGCGGTGGTCGGCAGCCTCGGCGAGCTGCTGGGTCGCGTTCGCCAGGAACGCCCGTCGCAGGAGCTCGCGCTTCTCCTCGCTCGCGTCGCGGAAGACGAGCACGACCCCCTCGAGCGTCCCGTCCGGGGCGCGGATGGGCGCGGCGCTGTCGTCGATCGGGATGAGGTGGCCGCGGCGGTGGCGCAGCACCGTGTGGTTCGCCAGCCCGACGATCACGCCTTCGCGCAGCACCTTGGCGACCGGGCTCTCGACGACCGCGCCGGACTCCTCGTGGAAGATCGGGAAGACCGTGTCGAGCGGATGCCCTGCGGCCTCCTGCGCGGTCCAGCCCGTCAGCCGCTCGGCGACGGGATTCATGAAGCGCACGTGGCCGGCAGGGTCGGTCGAGATCACCGCGTCGCCGATGCTGCGCAGCGTCGTGTGGTACAGGTCCAGCGCTCGCCGGGCCTCCAGCTCCGCGCGCTTCCGCGCCGAGATGTCGAACGTGACGCCGAACCATTCGCGCACGCGCCCATCGCCGTCGAGCAGCGGCACCGCGCTCACCTCCATCCAGACGTACTCGCCGTCCGCGCGGCGCAGCCGGAACTGCGCGCCGAAGCGCTGCCCCGTCGCCTTCGCGCTCGTCCACGCATCCCGGAGCGCCGCGAGGTCCTCCGGGTGCACGGGATCCCAGGCGCGCCGCTCCCGCCATTCCTCCTCCGTCTGCCCCGTGAACGCGCGCCAGCTCGGCGAGTCGGCGTTCGGCTGCCCGTTCGCCTCGGTGGTCCAGATGATCGAGTGACTGGCCTCGACGAACGCCCGGTACGTACGGTCGGTGAGGTCGCGCGTCACCTTCGCGAACCCGACGTGCTCGCCCGCCACGTCGCGCAACGTCGTGATCACCGCGCTCGCCCAGAACTGCGAGCCGTCCTTGCGGAAGCGCCACCCGGTGTCCTCCGTCCGGCCCTCCGCGAGCGCGCGATCGAGGAGCCATCGCGGCTTTCCGTCCGCGCGATCCGCGGGGGAGAAGAACCGCGCGAAGCTCTGGCCGATGATCTCGGGGGCGCCGTACCCCTTCAGCCGCTGCGCGCCCGCGTTCCAGGACAGGATCGTCCCGTCCGGGGCGAGGTGGTAGATCGCGTAATCCTGGACGGATTCGACGAGCAGCCGGAACGTCTCCGCGGGGAGCTCCACACTCCGACCCTACTTCGTCCCCGGGGGGTGAGTCATGCGCTACGTCGCGAGCTTCAGGCCGAGGATCCCCACGACGATCAGCGCGAGGCTCGCGATGCGCAGGGCCGTCGCCGGCTCGGCGTACAGCACCATGCCCAGGATCGCGGTGCCGACCGCCCCGATGCCCACCCAGACCGCGTACGCCGTCCCGACCGGGAGCGTGCGCACCGCGATGCTCAGCATCACGAAGCTCGCGACCATGCCGGCGAGCGTGAGCGCCGTGGGCAGCGGGCGCGTGAGCCCGTGCGACGCTTTCAGCCCGGTCGCCCAGCCGACCTCCAGCAGACCCGAGACGACGACGAGGATCCACGACATGCGAGCTTCCTTATGGCCCCGACAGCCCCCGCCGGCCAGCGTATGCTCGATGTATGAGGCGGGCCTGCCTGCTCTTGTTCCTCGCCCTGCTCGGAAGCTGCTGCACGCTGGAGCTGCGCTGGGGCCTCAGCATCGGGGTCACCGGCTCCGACACCGGGCAGCCGATCCCCGCGATGGTCGTGATCCGTGACGGCGATTACGTGGAGCAGCTCATGACGGTCGGTGACCGCCACGTCGGCGCCGGCGAGCGCCCGGGCACGTACCGCATCGACATCTTCGCCGACGGCTACGCGACCCGCACGCTCACCGACATCGAGGTCGACGAGGAGGGCTGCCACGTCGAGCCTCGCGTCATCGACGTCGCGCTGTCACCGCTTTGAGCGCCCGGCTGGGCGCTCGCGCACGGCGGGCTCAGCTTCAGAACGCCTCGTCGACGTCCTTCTCGAGCTGATCCCAGGTCCTGGAGGCGTCGGCCTTGAACTCGTCCCAGTTCGCGCCCGCGCGCTCGTCCCACGTGCTCATCTCGGCCTTCGCGGCGTCGCGACGCGCGCGCAGGTCGGCCGCCATCTCCTTCGACTTCGCGTCACCGCGGCGCTCGAGCTCGTCGATCCGGCTGTCGATGCGCGCCATGCGCTCGTTCATCGCGGTCTCGAACTCGCGCTTCGCCTCGGCGACGTCGCGCTTCGCCTCGTCGACGTCCTTGCGCTGCTCGACGACGTCCTTCTGCTCGTCGACGACGTCCTGGCGCTCCTCGCGCACCTGCTCCTGCGCCTTGCCGTACTCGTCCGCAGCCTTCTCGGTGTCGTCCTTGCGGCAGCCCATGCCGAGCGCAAGCGAGCCCGCGAGGATCGTGGAAAGGAACATCGAACGCTTCATGACAGTCTCCTTCACGTTGTTGGTGCGACGGGAAGGAGCAAGCTGCGTGCCCCGGATGTCTCCGCATCCTTACAGATCTGTACGCGGATGATCGCAGCCTCGGCTTCGCACCGGAGCTGCAGTTCGCGCGCACGCGCGCCGGCACGCAACGTGCCTCTCCTCCTTGGACTACTCATCCAACGGGAGAATCAAATGGCCACCAAGTACGAACGAGTCACCATCGGAATCTTCGCGAGCCCCGCCGACGCACGCAGCGCGCTGGAGGAGCTGCGCGCCGCCGGGTTCTCGGACAAGAAGATCGGCCTCCTCACCCACGACAAGGACGGCGATCCCGATATCAAGTCGTTCAAGGACATGGAGGGCAACCGTGCGGGCGCGGGCGCGCGAACTGATTCGTGAATTGCGAGAACGCATAGTGAATGGGGAGGATTTCGGCGCGATCGCGGAGGAGTACTCCAACGACCCCGGGAGCGCTTCACGAGGCGGCGATTTGGGATACCTGCACAAAGGCGAGTTGGTGAAAGAAATGGAAGAGTTCGCGTGGGAGGCCCCAATCGGCGAATTGAGCGATGTCATACAAACCACCTACGGCTTTCACATCGCCATCGTGAATGACCGCCACATTTCTGATATCGATCGTCTCAAGATGCAAGAGAGACAAAAACCGGGCGACGAGTCTGCCGGCGTTAATGCAAGCGCTGAAGGGGCCGCCACATCGGCGGGAGGCTCAACCGAGTAACCT
>JAIOII010000470.1 GCA_019912685.1 Kofleriaceae bacterium | reverse complement strand
GAGCTGCGCGTCGGCGGCGACCACGCTGGCCAGCGTCACGCCCGCCGCGTCGCGCAGCTCGGCGGCGAGGTACGCGCGCTTGATCGTCGCGATCGCGTGCAGCTCGCGCTCCCGCACGACGTCCTGCGTCGTCTGCGAGAGCAGCATCGCGGCGAGCTCGAGGTCCTCGTCGATCTCCTCCACGTCGCGGGCGAGCGCCTCCGCGGCCTGCTCGACGGCACGCAGCCGCTCCTCCGCGAACGAGGCGCGCAGGGCCGCCCGATCGCGATCGAGCACGCGCGCGCCGAGGACAAACATGCCGGCAGCGGCGAGCACGACCGCGATCGCCGCGAGGGTCGTGCGTGACATCGCCAGCACCCTATCACCATCGAGGGCCGCGCCCGCCTGGCATCGTGCAAGGGTCGTCTTGCACGTTGCAACGATCCGCGCGCGTCCACCGCGTGGTCGGGCGAGGTTGCGCGCGGCACGGCGCGTGCAACTCGCGACCACGTGGGGCGCGAACCGGATGACCTCGACCGTACCCCCGAGATCCTCGGCTTCGTCGCTGACCTGCTCATCGTGCTCGGCACGCTCGTCGTGCTTGGCATCTTCCGCTGCTGACCCAGGACCCCCCATGCACCGAACGCTCCTCTGCGCCTCCCTGCTCGTGCTCGCCCTCGCCGCCTGCGGCAAGAAGAAGGGCCCTGCGCCGCCGAACCCGACGTTCGCCGAACCGGAGGCCGACGGCGCGTCGCGCCAGCGCGGCGAGCCGGGGACCGCGACCGTCACCGCCGTCGGCAAGGACGCCGGCGACGCGCCGGCGATCGGCCCCGTCTACTTCGCGTTCGACTCGACCGAGCTGTCCGAGTCGTCGCGCCGCGAGCTCACGCGCTACGGCGAATGGCTCCAGCGCAGCAAGGCCCACGTCGTCGTCGAGGGCCACGCCGACGAGCGCGGCACGACCGAGTACAACGTGGCGCTGGGCGAGCGCCGCGCCCACGTGATCCGCGACTTCCTGGTGCGGCTCGGCGTCGACGCCGCGCGGGTCGACACCATCTCCTACGGCGAGGAGCGCCCGGCGGCGAGCGGCGGCGACGAGTCGGCGTGGGCGCAGAACCGCCGCGGCGAGCTCAACACCCGGAACTGATTCTGGCGAGTGACGTCCGGCGCCCATCGCGCGGGCGGGGCCGACGACTGATGCGCGTCCGCATGCGTCTCAGTCCCTCCGAACCTTCGCTGGATCCCGTCCACACGGTGGCCAACGCCGGGCGTCACTTGCCGCCATCTCGAGGAAGATCGTGAAGCTCACCCACATCGCGTGCACGTCCATGCTCGCGGTCGCGTTCGCGGCCTGCGGCGGCGGCTCCAGGAAGCCGACGACTCCACCCCCGGATCCCGGACCTGTCGAGGAGGACCTCGACGACGCGGAGCCGGTCGACGAAGAGCCACCTCCGCCCCCACCGCCGCTCGAGTGGTCCGCGCAGGCGGAGCTCGCGCCGGTCAAGGGCGTGAAGCTGAAGCCCGCGGCGATCTCGTTCCACCAGGTCGAGGGCGAGGGCGTGCAGGTGACGAGCGGCGCGCTGAACGGCCTCGCGCCCGGCGTCTACCACGTGGTCGTCCACGAGGGCGCGGACTGCGGCAAGAACGCCGCCCGGATGGGCGGCGTCTGGGAGCCGGCGGCGGGCGTCTCGCTGACGGTGAAGGTGACGAAGGGACAGGCGGCGGCGATCGACCAGCAGGTCGACCTGACGCTCGACGGCGAGGACTCGATCGTCGGCCACACGATCGCCTTGCACGCCGACAAGAAGGGCACGCCCGGCAAGGCGGTCGCGTGCGGCGCGATCGTGGCGACCGACGACGAGCCCGAAGACGAGGAGTAGCGCCTCGCCTCGCCTCGCGTCGACTCGCCTCAGGTCGCGGAAACCGGCGACGGGCGAGGCGCGAGCGACAGGCGCCCGAAGACGAGCCCGCCGATCATCGCGGCCGCCGAGCCGACGAGGATCGCGAGCTTGGCCGTGTCGAGCATCGGCCCCGGCGGGAACGCGAGCTGGGCGACGAACAGCGACATCGTGAAGCCGATGCCGCCGACCATGCCGACGAGGACGATGCCGCCGAACGTCGAGCCCTCCGGCCGGCTCGCGAGGCGCGAGCCGGTGGCCGCGTAGCTGAACGCCGCGATCCCGAGCGGCTTGCCGAGCGCGAGGCCGGCGATGATGCCGAGGAAGACGTAGGCGCTGTCGCCGGAGATGTCCGCGCTGCCGAGCGCGACGCCGGCGTTGGCGAGCGCGAAGAGCGGCATGATCCCGTACGCGACCCACGGGTGCAGCACGTGCTGCAGCCGCGCCGACTGCGACGGGCCACGCCACGGCACGACCGGGGTCATGAGCCCGAGCACCACGCCGGCGAGCGTGGGATGGATCCCGGCCTGGTAGAGCCCGATCCACAAGACGAGGCCGGGCAAGACGTAGAGCCCCGGGGCCCGGATGGCGACGGCCTGCATGGCGATCACGCCGCCGACGCCGGCCGCGGCCACCCCGAGCGACGCGAGCTGGACGCCGTCGCTGTAGAAGATCGCGATGACGAGGATCGCGCCGATGTCGTCGATGACGGCGAGCGCGAGCAGGAGGACGCGCAGGTTCGCCGGCACGCGGCTGCCGAGCAGCGTCAGCGTCCCGATCGCGAACGCGATGTCGGTCGCCATCGGGATGCCCCACCCGGCCGATCCGGCGCGGCCGTCGTTGAGGGCGATGTAGATCCCCGCCGGCACGAGCATGCCGCCCAGCGCCGCCGCCAGCGGCAGCGCGGCCAGCCGGAGCCCGGCGAGCGCGCCTTCGTGGATCTCGCGCCGGATCTCGAGCCCGACGACGAGGAAGAAGATGGTCATGAGGCCGTCGTTGACCCAGAAGTGCAGCGACCGCTCGAACACCGACGAGCCGAGCGACAGGCCGAGCGGCATGTGCCACAGGTGCTCGTACGCGCTGGCCCATGGCGAGTTGGCCCAGACCAGGGCCACCACCGTCGTGACCATGAGCAGGATTCCGCTGGCGGCCTCGACCGCGAGGATGCTCTGGATCGGCGTCACGATGCGCATCGCGGCGCGATGCGCCGGCGCCCACGTGCCGGGCGGCGGACGACCGTCGTCGTCGTCGTACTGCGCTGGAGTCTGGGCCATGGTCCGACAACCCGTTCGGGGTGTCACGGCGGCCCGACCGTGACGGTTCCTGCGGCGAACATCACCGCACCCGTTGTCTGCTGCAGAGGTCTATCACATCCGTCGGCCTCGTGTTGTGCTCGGCCCATGATCGATGTCGCGATGCTCGCTGGTGGGCTCGTGCTGCTCTACTTCGGCGCCGAGTGGCTCGTCGGCGGCGCCGCCCGGCTCGCCGAGTCGTTCGGCATCGCCCCGCTCATCGTCGGGCTGACCGTCGTCGCGTACGGCACGTCGTCGCCGGAGCTGGTGGTCGGGATCGGGGCGGCCCTGCGCGGCCAGGGCGACATCGCGCTCGGCAACGTCGTCGGGTCGAACATCGCCAACATCGGCCTCATCCTCGCGGTCGCCGCGCTGATCATGCCGCCGCGCATCGATCCGATCCTGGCGCGCCGCGAGGTCTGGGTGTTGCTCGTCACCACCGCGCTGGTCCCGCTCTCGCTGCTCGGCGGCGGCGTGCAGTGGTGGGATGGCGCCGGCCTCGTCGCGCTCGCGATCGCCTACACCGTGTGGACGGTGCGGAGCGCGCGCCTGCCCGCGGGCAAGTCCGAGACCGACGTTCACGTCGTCGCCGAGGCGGCCGACAAGGCGGCGCCGGGCAGGATGCCGCGCGGCCGCGCCG
>JAIOII010000469.1 GCA_019912685.1 Kofleriaceae bacterium | reverse complement strand
GGGGATGCGCCTCGCCCTTGCGTCCGGGCTCCTCGGCCTCGCCGTCGTCGCGTGCGGCGGCGACGACCTGCCGCTCGTCCCCGCCGTGCCCGCGGTCTCCGGGCCGGCGACGCTCACCTTGTCCGACGACCGGACCGAGCTCGTGTTCGCGCGCGGCGACCGGACGCTGCTCGTGCTCGGCGCCGATGACGTCCAGGTCGGCACGGTCGACAGCCTCGACGCCGGCGACAGCTTCGATCCGTACTGGCTCTTCGTCGACGCGCCGCCCGAGCCGCCGGCCGGGCTCACCTGGCACGCGCTCGGCGCCGCCGAGCCGATGCGCGTCGTCGCGTCGAGCGCGAGCGAGCTCGTGCTCGCGCTCGACTACCGCGGCGGCACGGCGACCGTGCGCTTCGCGGCGACCATGCCGGGCTGCTTCTCGGCGCTGGTCACGGCGGAGACGGGCGGCGCGCAGGCGGTCGCGTACCTGCGGCTCCGCCCGGACGCGGACGCGGGCGAGGGCTTCTACGGCCTCGGCGAGTGGGCGGACGGCGTCGAGCACCGCGGCAAGCTGCGCCCGATGCAGATGGAGATCGACCTCGCGTCCGAGTCCTCGAACAACGAGAACCACGTGCCGGTGCCGCTCCTCGTCGGCACGCGCGGCTGGGGCATCTTCGTGAAGAGCGATCGCCCGGGCACGTTCGACGTCGCGCGCGCGACGCCGGCCCTCGTCGACATCACGTACGGCACCGGCCCCGACAGCGACGCCGGCCTCGAGACGCACCTCCTCTCCGCCGAGCTCCCGCTCGACGTGCTCGCGCACTACCACGACCTCACCGGCCTTCCCGGGCTGCCGGCGCCGTGGGCGTACGGTCCGCTGCTCTGGCGCAACGAGCACCGCGATCAGGCGCAGGTGCTCGACGACATCACGCAGATCCGCAGCCGCAAGTGGGCGGTGAGCGGCATCTGGCTCGACCGGCCGTACGCGTCCGGCGTGTCGACGTTCGACATGAGCCCGGCGAAGTTCCCGGCGCCGGAGACGATGTTCCAGGCGCTCCGCGACGCCGGCCTCCGCTACGGCGTCTGGCACGCCCCGTACACGGCGCCCGGCGACGTGGGAGACCCGGCGCCGGAGCAGCACGCGCACGCGACGGCGAACGGCTTCTTCCCGCCGCAGACCGGCGTCGTCCTGAACCCGTGGAGCAAGCCGCTCGACCTCACCAACTCCGCGGCGTACGCGTGGTGGCAGGAGAACCTGCGCCGCTACACCGATCCGCTCGGGCAGGGCGGGTTCGGCATCGAGGGCTTCAAGCTCGACTACGCGGAGGACGTCGTCCTCGGCCTGAACGGCCGCCGCGTGCCGTGGCGCTTCGCCGACGGCAGCGACGAGGGCACGATGCACCACGGCTACCAGCTCCTCTACCACCGCGTGTATCGCGAGATGCTGGCGCCCGAGGGCGGCTTCCTGCTCACGCGCACGGGCCGCTGGGGCGATCAGGTGCACGGCATGATCGTGTGGCCCGGCGATCTCGACGCGAGCTTCGCGCGCTGGGGCGATCCGATCCCCGGCGAGAGCACGTACGCGGTCGGCGGGCTGCCGACGGCGCTCGCGTTCGGGATCGGGCTGTCCGCGTCGGGGTTCCCGTTCTACGCGTCGGACACCGGCGGCTACATCGACTCGCCGCCCGATCGCGAGTGCTGGATCCGCTGGGTCGAGGCCAACGCGGTGTGGCCCGCGATGCAGATCGGCGACGCGTCGAGCGAGGCGCCATGGGAGTTCACCGTCGAGAACGGGCGCGACCAGGCCGCGCTCGACATCTTCGCCCGCTACACGACGCTCCACATGCGGCTCTTCCCGTACGTGTGGAGCTACGCGCAAGAGATCGCGGCGACCGGGCGCCCGATCGTCCGGCCGTTCGGGCTCGCGTATCCGGCGATGGGCCAGCACCCGAGCGATCAGTACCTGCTCGGCGAGCACGTGCTCGTCGCGCCGGTGATCGCCGCCGGCCAGACGACGCGGACCTTGTGGCTGCCGCCCGGCGAGTGGGTCGGCTGGTGGGACGGCGTCGTGCACGACGGCGGCGCCGCGGGCGCGCAGGTCACCGTGCCCGCGCCGCTCGGCACGCTGCCCCTGTTCCTGCGGAAGGGCGGCGTCGTGCCGATGCTGCGCCCCGAGATCGAGACGCTCGCCCCGGTGCCCGGCGGCTCGGCGATCGAGTCGTTCGCGAACGACGCCGGCGTCCTGTACGTGCGGCTCGTCGCCGGGCCGGAGGCGACGCGCTTCGACACGTACGACGGCACCGAGGTGACGCAGCAGCTCGCCGGCGGCGCGC
>JAIOII010000468.1 GCA_019912685.1 Kofleriaceae bacterium | reverse complement strand
GCCGGCGGCCGCGGTGGCGATGGCGGCGCGCTCGCGGCCGGCTGGCTCGCGCCGGCGGACGGCAGCTCCAGGTCGTCCGCCGCGATCCCCGGGCTCGCGATCGCGCCGAGATCGAGATCGCCGAGGTCGATGTCGGCGGAGTCCGTCGACGTCACCGCCGTGTTCGCCGGCGTCTCGATCGAGATGATCGGCATGCTCTCGCCGACGAGCAGCTCGCCGCCGGGGATGCCGTCGGCGCCCAGGCCGGCGCTCACCGCCTGCTCCGCCGCCACGGCCGCCGACGCCTGCTCCGCCGCCGCCTGGGCCATCGACTCGCGCCGCCGCTTCCACGCCGACTCGTAGAGCGTCTCGACGAGCTCGCCGAGCTGCTTGGGCGTCACGCGCCGCCGCTCCTCGAACAACCAGTCCTGGAGCGCGTCGCGCATGTCGGCGGCGCTGGCATGACGATCGGCGGGATCCTTCGAGAGCGCCTTGCGCAGGATCGCGTCGAGCGAGCCCGGGATGTGCCCGCCGTACTGATCGAGCCGCGACAGCTTGGCGTCGCGCACCATGAGCAGGACGTCGATCTCCGCCGTCGCCGCGAAGAGGCGCCGGCCGCACAGCATCTCCGCGAGGACGACGCCGGCGGAGAACAGGTCCGAGCGCGCGTCGACCGGCTGCTCGATCACCTGCTCGGGCGACATGTAGCCGTACTTGCCCTTGAGCGTCCCCGACTTCGTGCGGTGGTGACGCCCGGGGCCGACCGCGCGCGCGATGCCGAAGTCCACGAGCTTCACGTCGCCGCGCCGCGAGAGCAGCACGTTCGACGGCGAGATGTCGCGGTGCACGATGCCGAGCGAGTTGCCTTGCTCGTCTTTCAGGTTGTGCGCGAAGTCGAGCGCGTCGAGCACCTCGTGGGTGACCCACACCGCGAGCTCGGTCGGCATGCGCCGGCGCTGCCAGGCCAGCTCCCGCAGCATCGCCAGGACGTCGAGGCCGTCGACGAACTCCATCGCGATGAACAGCTCGGTGCCGACGCGGCCGAGCTCGTAGGTCTGCGCGATCTTCGGGTGCGAGAGCTTGGCGGTGAGCTTGGCCTCGTCGATGAACATCGCCGTGTAGACCGGCTCGCGCGCGAGGTTGGGCAGGAGGCGCTTGATCACCACCTGGCGCTGGAACCCGTGCTCGCCCGGCGCGGTGCCGAGGAACAGCTCCGCCATGCCGCCGACCGCCAGACGTTCGATCAGCGTGTATCGCCCGAAGGGGATGGGGGAGGAAGCGCCCACCTTCGTCGGGATCATACCTCCATGCGTTGCGGTCAGGTGGTCCGTCGGATCACATTGAGGCCGGCGCTCTGGAAGGCGTGCGCCAGCGCGCTGTCGAAGCGATCGAAGTCGCGCAGCGTCACCCGATGTGTGTGTGCGAGGTCCCGCCATCGCCGCACGAGGTCCACCCCCGCGCCGACGATCACCAGCTCGACCGACGACATCCGACGATGCCCGAGCAGCCGCTCGACGGCGCCGCGCACCGGCGCCGCAGCGGCGTCCGTGAGACCGGAGACATCGACGAGCAAGCAGGGCGCGCCCACACGCACGACGAGGAGCATCGCGCGGGCGAAGATGCTGTCGAGCGCGTCCTCCGTGGGCGAGCCGACGAGGAAGACGGCGGGGAGCTCGGGCGTGAGCAGGACGACCGGCGTGCCCTGCTCGAGCTGCTCCGCGGCACGCTCGGCGGCGGCGCGCCGGCCCGCCGCCGCGAACGCGTCGAGCGCGACGACGGCGAGCCACTCGAAGAGCCCCTCGACCGGGCGCGTCAGCTCCAGCTCCGTGTGCTCGAGCACCGCATCGCGCAGCGCGAGGAGGAGCGCGGCGACCTCGAACCCGGTCGCGCCACCGGCGGCGAGCGAGGCCCCGGCGAAGGCGGTCGCCTTCTCGAGGTCGCGCAAGGCCGGCGAGCCGGGCCGGAGCTGGTCGGGGCCGGAGGAGACGGCGAACGAGAGCGCCTCGACGAGGCCGCTGGTCATCGCCACATGCTCGCTCGCCCGCGAGGCCGCAGGGCCGCGCAGCCCCGAGCGATCGAAGCGATGCGACCAGCTGGCAACGATGGAGTCGCGCGTGCCGGCAAGGGCGTCGGCGAGGGGAGTACTCACCCCCCCAAGCTACATCCCCCGAAGCGGGGCTGCCATGCGCTTGTGCTCGCTGGTATGATGCGATGGATGCTCACGAGGGTGCCCGTCCGGACTCGGTCGGTGGCGATGACAGACGTCGGGCGCAAGCGCGCGATCAACGAGGACGCGTTCTTCCGCGACGATGCCATGGGGTTCTACGTGGTCGCCGACGGGGTCGGCGGGCACAACAAGGGCGAGATCGCGAGCCGCGAGACCGTCGACCAGTTGCACATGTGGGTGCGTGGCGCAGCCCGGGACCTGGAGCGGCTGACCGGGCGGGTGATGGAGGGCGACACCGAGTCGACCTGGGAGATCCGGCGCCTGCTGGAGAGCGGCGTGCAGTCGGCCTGCTACATGGTGTTCGGCATGGCCGAGCTGTCACCGGACAAGCGCGGCATGTCGACGACCTGCTCGGCGATGCTGATCCGCGGGGGCTTCGCGTTCGCGGCGCACGTCGGTGACTCGCGCGTCTACCGCATCCGCCGCCGGTCGGTCCTCCAGATCACCGAGGATCACACGCTCATCAACTACAAGCTCAAGCACGGCCTCATCACCGCCGAGGAGGCCGAGCGCTCGACGGCGAAGAACGTCATCACGCGCGCCGTCGGACACAAGGACTACGTCCAGGTCGACACCGCCGACGTCGACGTCGCCCCCGGCGACCGCTTCCTCATGTGCACCGACGGCCTGCACGGGTACATCAAGAACGACGACGAGATCGTCGAGCTGTGCGCCGACGATCCCATCGACGCCGGCGCCTCGGCGTCGATCGACCTCGCCAACCAGCGGGGCGGGCGGGACAACATCACCGCGCTGGTGATCGAAGTGCTGGCTGCGGCTTAGCGCCCGTTACGCAAGGAAGGCCTCAGGAAGAAGGCCTCGGGCGTCAAGCGCGGAATTGTTGCGGCTCCGGGCGGGTTTCTGAAACCGACGGGGCGGTCGTGCGTCCCTAGTGAACGTCGATGGCAGCGCTTCCTCCGAGTCGATCCAGGACGGTGTACGTGGTGGTGGCGATCGTCGGCGCGATCGTGATCGGGTGGTTCGCGCGGTCGAGCAGTGAGGGCGACCGGCGTGGAACGCGAGTCGCGTCCCGTGATCGAGATGTTCGCGGGCCGACCGCGCCGCTCGTGTTCCGCGACGGGGCGTGGCAGCGGCCGGCGCCGGGGCGCCGGTTGCCGGCGATGGCGGTGCCGCCGGCCGATGGGCTCGTGCGCGTGAGCGGATCGGTGGTCGACGCGGCGAGCGGCCGGCCGGTGCCCGACGTCGAGGTCGTGTTCGCCGACGGACAGAGCGAGGCGACCACGCAGAGCGACATGGCGGGCCGGTACGTGATCGACGTCCGCCCCGGGCACTACCGGCCGTTCGTGCGCGCCGCCGGCATCATCTCGGTGGGCGAGCCGCCGCGCGAGCGCCTGCCGCGCCGGCCGTCGAGCGGCGAGGTCGCCGCGTCGCGGCTCGAGGTCGCGCCCGATCTCGCGGTCTACACCAACCTGAGCGGCGCCGATCTCGAGGTCGTGCGCGCCGGCGCGATCGCGGGCCGCGTCTTCGATCGCGACGGGCGCCCCGTCGCCGGCGCGCTCGTGCGCGCG
>JAIOII010000467.1 GCA_019912685.1 Kofleriaceae bacterium | reverse complement strand
GCTGTCGACGTGGCGCCGCCGCCCGCGGCCGCCGAGCCGGCGAAGCCGGTGTGCGCGACCAAGCCGCCGTCACCTCCGCGCGATCTCGCCGACGACCTCATCCCGATCGGCATCCTCATCGCCGTCATCGTCGTCGTCGTCCTGCGCCTGCCGCGGGTCGACCTCGGGCACTCGATCGCGTTCCGCCGGCGGCGCCTGCTCAACTGGCTGCCGCTCGGCCTCACCTACTCGTTCCTCTACTTCGGCCGCTACAACATCAAGCAGTTCCAGGGCATCGGCCTCACCGAGATCGAGTACGGCACGGTGTTCGGCGTCGGCTCCGCGGTCTACGGCCTCGCGTTCCTCCTGAACGGCCCGCTCACCGACCGCTGGGGCGGGCGCGCCACGATCCTCATCTCGGCCGCCGGCTCGTGCGCCGCCAACGGGCTCATGGGCTACATGGCGATGAGCGGCGAGACCTTCGGCATGTCGACGGTGACCGCGTTCTCGGCGGCGTTCGCCCTCAACATGTACTTCCAGAGCTTCGGTGCGGTCTCGATCGTGAAGGTCAACGCCGCGTGGTTCCACCTGCGCGAGCGCGGCACGTTCGGCGGCATCTTCGGGATCCTCATCTCGCTCGGCCTCTACTTCGCGTACGACATCGGCAAGCGCATCTCGCTCTACATGGAGATCCAGTGGCTGTTCTGGATCCCGGCGATCATCCTCGCGCTCTTCTTCGTGCTGTCGGCGATCTGGGTGCGCAACCAGCCGTCGGACACCGGTCACCCCGACTTCGATCTCGGCGACGCGACCAACCACGGCGAGCACCTCCGCCCCCGCCAGGTCTTCGTCAAGATCATCACGCACCCGGTCATCCTCATCATCTCGTGCATCGAGCTGTGCTCGGGCTTCCTGCGCCAGGCGATCCTCCAGTGGGGCGTCGACTTCGGCAAGGGCGTCGGCGTCGGCGACACGTTCGTCTTCCAGAACTGGGGCATGGTCTCGTGCATCGCCGGCATCACCGGCGGCATGTTCGCCGGCGCCATCTCCGATCACCTCTTCCAGTCGCGCCGCAGCCCGGTGTCGGCCGTCCTCTACGGCATCATGGTCGGCGGCGCCGCGCTCCTCATCCCCCTCTTCACCGCGCCCGAGTACATCGGATGGGTCGTCGCGCTCATGTCGATGGCGATCATCGGCGTGCACGGGATGCTGACGGCGACGGCGTCGGCCGACTTCGCCGGCAAGAAGAACACCGGCATGGCGGTCGGCATCATCGACGGCTTCGTGTACCTGGGCTCGACGGCGCAGTCGTTCCTCTACGGCGCGTGGCTGCCGCCGTCGAAGGTCCGCGACGAGGTCACCGGCTGCCTGGTCTCGAACCCCGAGGCCAAGGACATCTCCAACTGGTACGTCTGGCCGGCGGCGATGCTACCGATCGCCATCATCGGCTTCGCGCTCGCGCTCAAGATCTGGAACGCCAAGCCGACCCGCGGCGGCGGCGGCGGACACTGACGTAGCTGTCGTATGCTCGGGGCGATGCGCCCCGGGGAGCTCGTGGCCGGCCGGTTCGAGGTCGAGATCCACGTCGGCAGCGGCGGCATGGGCTCGGTGCACCGGGCGCGTGATCGGGAGAGCGGCGCGCTCGTCGCGCTCAAGCGCCTGCGCGTGGCCGACGCGGACGCGTCGCGCCGCTTCCTGCGCGAGGCCGAGCTGCTCGCGCGGCTGCGCCACCCCGGCATCGTGTCGTACGTCGCGCACGGGCTCGACGACGCCGGCGAGCCGTACCTCGCGATGGCGTGGATCGACGGCGAGGACCTCGCGCACCGGCTCGCGCGCGGGCCGCTCGACGAGCGCGAGGCGCAGGCGCTGGCGCGCTCGTGCCTGGGCGCGCTCGAGCACGCGCACGGGCTGGGCATGGTCCATCGCGATCTCAAGCCGGGGAACGTGCGCATTCCCGGCGGCGACGTCGCGCGCGCGACGCTCGTCGACTTCGGCGTCGCGCGCCTGCTCGATCACACGGCGCTGACCCGGCCCGGTGGCGTCGTGGGGACGCCGGGCTACATGGCGCCCGAGCAGGCGCGCGGAGAGGACGTCGTCGACGCGCGCGCCGATCTGTTCGCGCTCGGCTGCGTGCTCTTCGAGTGCGTGGTCGGGCGTCCGGCGTTCCTCGCGCGCGACGGGCTGGCGCTGCTCTTCCGCCTGCTCGTCGACGATCCGGGCGCGCCGCACCACCTGCGTCCCGAGATCTCGCCGCGGTTCTCGGCGCTGGTCACGCGCCTCATGCAGAAGGACGCGGCGCGCCGGCCGCCGAGCGCCGCCGCCGCGCTCGGGCTCCTCGACGACGCGACGGTGGCGGAGCCGACGGACGAGGCCGC
>JAIOII010000466.1 GCA_019912685.1 Kofleriaceae bacterium | reverse complement strand
CTACGATCGCGCCGTCGCCGCGGTGCCCGGCGCGTCAGAACTGCTTGCGCGAGTCGAGCAAGATCGTGACCGGCCCGTCGTTGACCAGCTCGACCTGCATGTCGGCGCGGAAAACCCCGGTCGCCACCCGCGCCACGCCTGCCGCGCGCACCGCGGCGACGGCGCGATCGTAGAGCGCCTCGGCGGGGCCCGGATCCATGGCGTCGATGAAGGCCGGGCGGCGGCCCTTGCGGGTGTCGCCGTACAGCGTGAACTGCGAGATCAGGAGCACGCCGCCGCCGATGTCGAGGACGGAGCGGTTCATCTTGCCCTCGTCGTCGGCGAAGATCCGCAGGTTCACCACCTTGTCGACGACGTACGCCAGGTCGGCGTCGCCGTCGCCCTTGCCCGCGCCCAGGAGCACGCACAGGCCCTGGTCGATCGCGCCGACCACCTGGCCCTCGACCGTGACCTGCGCACGCCGGCAGCGCTGGACGACCGCTCGCATCGGGCGATTGTGCCGGAATCGCACGCGAAAATCCCGGCTCCGCAGGCAACCCCCACGGCTTGTCCCGGGTCGAACCGCCGATTACAGTGCGCGCCTCCATGCGTCCGGCCCTCACCTTCGCCGCCCTGGCTCCCGGCCTCGCCCTGGCGCTCGCCCTCGGCCTCGGCTCCGGCTGCGGCAGCGAGATCGGCGACTCGTGCGCGGTCAGCCTCGACTGCGATCCGAGCAACAGCACCGACCGCGTGTGCGATCTGTCCTCCGCCGGCGGCTACTGCACGATCATCGGCTGCGATCACGAGTCGTGCCCCGAGGGGTCGGTCTGCATCCGCTTCTACGTCGCCTCGTTCGCCAACACGCCGTGTGACTTCGAGAACGAGGACATCGGCGGCGTCAACGACTGCGGCCCCGACGACGTCTGCTCGTTCAAGGGGCAGTGCGTGCCGGCGACCTCCGAGGTCCGCTACTGCATGAAGACGTGCGAGTCGGGCGGCGACTGCCGCGACGAGTACGAGTGCCGCAACGAGGAGCTCATGCGGCAGCACGGCGGCGAGCCGGTGCCGCCGCCCGGCGAGCGGATCACGAGCGGTGATCTGCCCGCGTTCTGTGCCGAGGCGCCGGCGCTGTAGCGGCGATCATTCCGCGCTAGTCTCTCTCGGTGCCCATCGGCGCCTTCTTGCTCCGTCGCCTGGGCCTCGGCCTGGTGTCGATGCTCGGGGTGTCGCTGCTCGTCTTCCTGTTCCTGCACCTCATCCCCGGCGATCCGGTCGATCACCTCGCCGGCGGCGACGCGACCCCCGAGCAGCGGCAGAAGGTCGCCCAGTGCATGTCGCTCGACCAGCCGGCGCACGTGCAGTTCGGGCGCTTCCTCGAGGGCGTCGCCGACGGCTCGCTCGGCCACCAGTGCCCGGATCCCAGGGGCAAGCCCACGGTGATGGCGCGCATCGCGGAGGTCTATCCGCACACGGTGTACCTCGCGCTGTGCGGGATGGGCGTCGCGCTCGTGATGGCGCTGCCGCTCGGCATCCTCGCCGCGATCCGGCGCGGGACGTGGATCGACACGTTCGCGTCGGTCACCTCGCTCTCGGGGATCGCGATCCCGATGATGCTCATGGGACCGCTCCTGCTCCTGTGGTTCTTCCTCGACCTCGGCTGGCTGCCGGGACCGACGGAGCTCGGACCGGCGGCGATGATCCTGCCGGCGGTGGCGGTCGGGACCCACCTCATGGCGATGCTCGCGCGCATGACGCGCAGCTCGATGGTCGAGGTGCTGGGTGAGGACTTCCTGCGCACGGCGCGCGCGAAGGGGCTGCCCGAGACCGTCGTGATCGTGAAGCACGCGCTGCGCAACGCGCTCCTGCCCGTGATCACGATCGCCGGTCTGCAGTTCGGCTCGATGCTCTCGGGCGCGATCATCACCGAGAAGGCGTTCGAGCGCCCCGGCATCGGGCTCCTGCTCCTCGAGTCGATCTCCGAGCGCAACTACCCCGTGGTGCAAGGCTGCGTCCTCGTGATCGCGGCGTCGTACGTCATCGTCAACATCCTGGTCGACCTGGCCTATGGCCTCGCCGACCCGAGGATCCGCCGGGCATGAGGCCGCGCGCATGAACGCCAAGCTCCCGCCCGCCGCGTGGGCCGGCGCCGCCATGCTCGGCGTGTTCGTCTTTCTCGGCCTGTTCGGGCCGCTGCTCGCGCCCTACCCCGTCGGCGTCGAGGCGATCGACAAGTCGCCGCAGTTCCTCCCGCCGTCGTCGCAGCACTGGCTCGGCACCGACGAGAACGGCGTCGACGCGCTCTCGCAGCTCATGCACGGCGCGCGGTCGGCGCTGACCCTCTCGCTCGTCGTCGTCACGAGCTGCGCGCTCATCGGCGTGACCATCGGCGTCATCGCCGGCTACTTCCGCGGCGTGGTCGACGAGATCGTCATGCGCATCGTCGACATCCTCATGGCGTTCCCCGGCATCCTGCTCAACATCGCGATCGTCGCGACCGTCGCGCGCCCCGGCCTCGGCATGGTGATCGCCGCGCTCATCGCCAACGGCTGGGTCGGCTACGCGCGCGTCGCGCGCGGCCAGGTGCTGTCGCTGCGCGAGCGTGACTACGTGCAGGCGGCGCGCGCCATCGGCGCCTCCAACGCGCGCATCATGGCCCGGCACGTCGTCCCCAACCTCCTGGCGCCGGTCATGGTGCAGATGACGTTCGGCTTCGGCGGCATCATCCTCATCGAGGCGTCGCTCTCGTTCCTCGGCCTCGGTCCGCAGGTCGACTACACCTGGGGCGCGATGCTCGACCAGGGGCGGCAGCTGATGTTCCAGCCCGACTTCTCGCACTACCTCATCGCGCCGGGGCTGGCGATCGCGTGGGTCGTGCTCGCCGCCAACCTCCTCGGCGACGGCCTGCGCGATCGCTTCGATCCGCGGCAGCGAGGGCGCGGGTAGTGGCGCTCAAGTTCCGGCTCGGCCCGCGCGCGGCCCTGCCCGAGGGCACGCTGGCCGAGTTCGTCGTCGAGGGCGTGACGTGGCCGGTGCTCGCCGGCGTGATCGACGGCGAGATCATCGCGACGGCGGGCGTGTGCCCGCACGAGGACGTGCGCCTCGCCGGCGGTTACCTCGAGGACGGCTGCCTCACGTGCCCGGGCCACGGCTACACGTTCGACCTGCGCACCGGCGCGTGCGCCCACGATCCGTCGCTCGTCCTGCGCCGCTACCGCGTCAGCGAGGTCGCCGGCGAGATCTGGGTCGAGCTCGTCTGAGCGCGCGGGTCACGGCGGCGCGTCGCAGACGATCTCGGCCTTGCGCGTGAGCCGCTTGCCGGCCTCGATCGCGACCTCCGGGCGCTCGCCGAAGCAGGCCGGCGCGCGCGTCTCGATGACGAGCTCGAGCGCCGGCAGATCGTCGAGCAGGTACGTGCCTGTCGCCGTGCTCGTCGTGCGCGCGAGCTCGAGGTCGCCGGCGAGCGCGCGGATCGTCGCGCCCGCGATCGTCGCGCCGCGCTGATCGACGACGGTGCCGGACAGGCTGCCCGACGGATCGAGCTTCGCCGACGCGTCGCCGGCGAGGTCGT
>JAIOII010000465.1 GCA_019912685.1 Kofleriaceae bacterium | reverse complement strand
GGCCCGCGCCAAGGTCGCCTGGTATGTCCGGCCGCCGGACGTCAAGACCAGCGTGCTCGTCGGCGCCACCTCGCGCGCCACCTGGAAGCCGGGGCTCGCGGTCGCCGCGCCCGCGTCGCGCGCGAGCCTGCGCGCGCGCGTGAAGGTGAAGCCGGTCGGCGCGCGCATCAAGGTGAACCCGCCCGATCTCGACGCCGCCGCGCGTGCGCGCATGAGCGTGAAGGTCGGCGGCGACGGTCGGATGGTCGGCCGCCCCGCCGCCATCGATCACCGCGCTCAGGGGCATGGTGCGGTCAAGGGCACGGTCGGCGCCGGCGTCGGCGCCGGCCTTCACCGTGACGCCCGCCCCGACGCCGACGCTGCGGCGAAGGCCGCCGCCGACGCCAAGGTCAAGGCGGACATCCGGGCCAAGGCCGACATCAAGGCGAAGGCCGACGTGAAGCTGAAGGCGCCGCCCCCGCCTCCGCCGCCGAAGGCGAAGATCGAGGTGAAGGGCAAGCTCGACGTGAAGGGCGCGCTCGGCAACTGATCCGAGCGTCTCGCCCGCTCGTCGCCTCCACGCGGCGAGCGGGCGCGGCAGCCGTCTACATCGTGCCGAGGCGCGCGTCCGCGTCCGCGCGTGAGCGCCTCCCGGCGCGCGACGCGATGGCACGTCGCTTGTACCCGGCAGGGCCATGGTGCCGGTGCAGCGGACTCGGTCGGCGGTGATCGCCGCGCGCGTGCGATGAGGCCGCGGGGAAGCCATGGCCGCGCTCTTCCCTCCCTGGTCGAACACGCCGTATCGCGTGGCGCTCGTGACGGCCGCGCTCGTGCCGCTCGTCCTCGTCGCCGCACCGATGCTGTGGATCCGCTCGGACTACGGCACGCACGAGGGTGAGGCGATCGAGCAACCCGTCGAGTTCGATCACCGCCACCACGTCCGCGACGACGGCATCGACTGCCTCTACTGCCATCCCGGCGCCGAGCGGCGGGCGATCGCCGGCATCCCGCCCACCGAGGTGTGCATGGGCTGTCACGGCCAGGTGTGGAACGACAGCCCGCTGCTCGCGCCCGTGCGCGCGAGCTGGGAGCTCGGCGAGCCGATCCCGTGGCGCCGCGTCCACGCGCTGCCGGACCACGTCTACTTCCACCACGGCGTGCACACGCAGGCCGGCGTGCCGTGCGCGTCGTGCCACGGCGACGTCGCGAGCATGGCGCGCGTCCATCGCGTGCGGCCGCTGACGATGGGGTGGTGCCTCGACTGTCATCGCGACCCACCTGGACCGGTCCGGTACGGACGTCGCATCACCCACCTCACGACCTGCACGGCGTGCCACCGCTAGCCACCCCGAGCGCTCATGACCCAGGCCGACGACGATCGTTCGCTCCTCCACGTGATGTCGCGCAGCGAGCTCTCGCGGCGGGATGCGCTCAAGCTCCTCGGCGCCGGGATCGCGGCGGCGCAGGCCGGCTGTCTCCCACGCCCGGGCGACGAGATCGCGCCCTCCGTGCACCGGCCGGAGCTGGCGCCCGGCGTGCCCGCGTACTACGCGACCTCGATCGTCGAGGACGGCTTCGCGGTGGGCGTGCTGGCCGAGAGCCACGGCGGGCGTCCGACGAAGATCGAGGGCAACCCCGCGCACCCTGCCAGCCTCGGCGCGACGAGCGCGCAGCATCAGGCGGCCGTCTTCGAGCTCTACGATCCGCACCGCGCGCGCGGGATCTCGGCGCGGGGGATGCCGGCGACGTGGCAGCGGCTCCGCGCCGAGCTGACCACCGAGGCCGGGCCGCTGTGGCTGGTGATGCCGCCGCACAGCTCTCCGAGCCTCGCCGCGCTCCTCGCGCGCGTTCGCGACCGCCACCCGGGCACGCGCGTCGTGTGGCACGAGCCCATCGATCACCGCGCGGCGTACCACGGCACCGTGCTCGCCTTCGGCGCGCCGCTCGAGCAGCAGCTCGCGCTCGACCGTGCGCGCGTGCTCGTCGCGCTCGACGCCGATCCGCTCGGGACGATGCCCATGGCCTGCCGCTGGGCCCACGACTTCGCCCGCGTCCATCGCGCGGCGCGGCCCAGCGACGAGCCGGCCCGGCTCTACGT
>JAIOII010000464.1 GCA_019912685.1 Kofleriaceae bacterium | reverse complement strand
GACGCGGCCATCTCGGCGCACCCCGACGCGACGCGCCGCGATCGCGCCGAGCCGCGCAAGTGCCTCGTCGAGGCGCTGATGCCGCTCGACAAGCGCAAGGAAGCGCGCGCCGTGATCGAGCGCGCGCTCGACGAGGCGAAGGAGCAGGCCGGGCCGGAGCACCCGGCGGTCGCCGATCTCGAGACGACGCTCGCCGAGTTCGTGCGCGCGGAGGGCAAGGTCGACGAGGCGCGCGCGATGGTCGAGCGCGGCCTGGCCCTGCGCGAGAAGGTCTACGGACCCGATCACATCCGCGTCGCCGATTCGCTCGTCACGCTCGCCGACTTCGAGCGCGATCCGGCGCGGCAGCGGCCGCTGCTCGAGCGCGCCCTCGCGATCGCCGAGGACCCGGCCAACGCCGGCGTGCGCGGCAAGCCGGTCGCGGCGCAGATCCATTACCGCTTCGCGCTCGCCGCGGGCGCGGTGGAGGACAACGACGCCACCCGCCGCCACTTCCAGCGCCAGCTCGAGCTCATGGAGGAGCATGCCGGGCCCGACTCGATCGAGGTCGCGGTCGTGCTCGTCAACTACGGCCAGTACACGACGCGCTGGGACTTCGACGCGGGCGTCGCGATGCTGCGGCGCTCGGCCGACATCCTCGATCGCCTGAAGGATCCGCGCGCCGCGATCGCCCGCGGCGCGATGGCGCTCATCCTGGTGAACGCGAAGCGCTGGCACGAGGCGCTGCCGATCCTCGAGCGCAACGTGCGCGAGGCCGACCCCGAGCGCATCCCGCCCGTGAACTACGGCCAGATGCACTACCACCTGGCGCTGGCGCTGGTCGAGACCCGCGGCGATCGGGCGCGCGCCGCCTCGCACGCCGACACGGCGCGCGAGGCGTTCGTGCGCGTCGGCCCCGACGGCGCGAGCTTCATCGAGCGGCTGGACGCGTGGCGTAAGCAGCGCCGCCTGTGACGATCATGAGGAGGTGCGTCACCACGACCACCGGCACGACGGCGAGGGGCAGGAGCGGATAGGGCAGGCGGGTGATCGCCTCGAACGTGAGCGGGTCGTTCACGACGAACAGGAGGTACATCGCCGTGCCGAGGGCGACGAGGATGTCGGCGAGCCCGAAGATGGCGAACGCGCGGACGACCCGCGGCCGCTGCCAGCCGGCGATCGCCACCGCGATCGCGGCGGCGCCGGCGGCCATGTCGCCCCAGCCCGCGCGATCCGCGAAGAGCTGCGGCACCCGGCCATGCGACGCCTCCCAGAGGAAGAGCGCGCCGATCGGCAGCCGGATCGCGTGGAAGGCGACGAGCGCGCGCATGGGCAGGGCGCCGGCCCAGCGGCGGACGTCGTCGCTGCGCACGTAGGCGATCGACCACGCGACCGCCGAGGCGAGCACGAACGCGGGGCCGGCCTGCGGGATCGCGCGCAGCGCACCGCCGAAGGCGAGCGCGGCGCCGAAGGCGAGCCAGGCGCCGGCGTAGAGCGAGAAGCGGCGCGACGAGTCGGGAACGGTCCTTGTAGTAGCTTCGAGCATGAGGTTCTCCTTGATGCTCGACCCCCTTTCGAAGAACCGTGCCGACGTCGAGCCGGCGGCGGGCGCGACGCGACCTCGCGGGGTTGCGCGCGGGGACGAGGCGGAAGCGTCGGGATCCCGACGTCGGGGCATCGACGCCGACGAGATGCCGGCGGGCGAGTCGCGGTTCGCGGCGATCCGATCGCTCCAGGTGCGCGCCGTCGGCGCCGCGTTCCTGCGCGCGCGCCCGCTCGTCGTCGCGCCGGTGGCGGCGGTGAACGCGATCCTGCTCGCGCAGAGCGGCGCGCCAGTCGGGCAGCGCGTCGTGATGGCGTGCGCCTTCGTCGCGGCGCTGGTCCTCTTCTTCCTCGAGCGCTGGTGGGTGGGCCGCCGGGAGGTGAGCGAGCGCTGGCTGGCGGCATCGCTCACGTCGACCGTGGCGCTCCTCGCGCTCGGCTGCTCGCTCTCGGGCGGCCTCGCCAGCCCGCTCTTCCCGCTCGTCCTGGCGCCGGTCGTGATCGCCGCGGCCGCGTTCGGCCGCACCCGGACGACGATCGCGACGGGCGCGCTCGCCTTCGCGATCGTCGCGGCGCCCGCGTTCGTGCCGGGCGACGCGCCGTACCCGCCGATCCCGGATCCGTGGCGGCGCGCGATGATGGTGACATCGTTCGGCGGGCTGCTCGCGCTCGCGTACGCGGGCGTGGCCGGCCTCGTCGGCGCGTACGTGCGCGCCGGCGAGCTGCTCGAGCGCATGCGCCGGGCGACGATCGAGGAGGCCGCGGGGCGCATGCGCGCGACCGAGCAGGTCGGCGCCAAGCTCGCGCACGAGCTCAAGAACCCGCTCGCCGCGATCAAGGCGCTCCTCCAGATCCTGCGCGGCCTCGTCGACGACAAGGGCGAGAAGCGCCTCGCGGTCGCGCTGGGCGAGGTCGATCGCATGGACGTGATCGTGCGCGACTACCTGTCGTTCGCGCGCCCGCTCGCCGAGCTCCAGCTCGCGCCCGTCGACCTGCGCGCGGTCGCCGGCGACGTCGTCGACGTGCTCGCGGATCGCGCTCAGCTCGCGGGCGTCACCCTGCGCGCGTCGGGCGAGCCACTCGCCGTCGAGGGGGACGCGCGCCGCCTGCGCGAGGCGCTCTACAACCTCACCGACAACGCGATCGCCGCGACGCCGGCCGGCGGGACGGTGACCCTCGACGTCGCCGCCCCCGGCGGCGCGCGCGTCCGCGTGGTGGACACGGGCA
>JAIOII010000463.1 GCA_019912685.1 Kofleriaceae bacterium | reverse complement strand
GGCGGCGGCGGCGTCACGTCGCGCGCGACCGGCGCCGCTCGCGACGCTCCGGCATCGGCCGGACCCCACGCCGCCAGCGCGCGGCTCGCGAACCAGCCGCACAGGATCACCGCGACCGCCGCGATGACGGGCCCGCTCACGGCTTGCAGCCTCCGCACGGCGATCGTCGTCATGCGTCATGCGCAATCCACGCGCCGTGCCGCACGTGGAGCACATGCGTCGACGGGCAGTTGCCCCGCGCCTGCACCAGCTCCCGCGACAGTTGGTGTCACTCGACCGCCGCGCCTGCGCCAACCTGGCAAAGGGTATAAGCTCGCCCGCCGATGCGCTCGTTGCCTCAGAGCGTGGGGAAGTACCAGGTGCTGGAGCGCCTGGCGGTGGGAGGCATGGCGGAGCTGTTCAAGGCCCGCGTCAGCGGCGAGCACGGCTTCGAGAAGCTGGTGGTGATCAAGAAGATCCTGCCCCAGCTCGTCGCCGACCCGGCGTTCATCCAGATGTTCCTCGACGAGGCGCGCCTCACCGCGCAGCTCGATCACCCGAACATCGTCCACGTGTTCGAGCTCGGCACCGACGCCGACACGCCCTACATCGCCATGCAGTGGGTCGACGGCATCGACCTCCTGGCGCTCCTGCGCGAGTGCGCGCGCACGCAGATCCGGATGCCCGCGCACCTGGCCGCGCTCGTCGCGCGCGAGGTCGCCGACGCCCTCGACTACGCGCACCACGCGACCGCGCCCGACGGCCGGCCGCTCGGCCTCGTCCACCGCGACGTGTCGCCCGGCAACATCCTCGTGTCGCGCCGCGGCGACGTGAAGCTCACCGACTTCGGCATCGCGCGCGCCGCCGAGCGCCAGCACAAGACCGAGGCCGGCATGCTCAAGGGCAAGTACGGCTACATGTCGCCGGAGCAGGTGTCGGGCGCCGAGCTCGACGGGCGCAGCGACGTGTTCTCGCTCGCGGTCGTGCTCGTCGAGACGGTGATGGCGCGCCGCCTGTTCACGGCGCCGAGCGACCTCGACGTGCTGCTCATGGTGCGCGACGCGAACCTCGAGCGCCTGCACAAGTACGCCGCCGAGGTCCCCGCCGACCTGCGCGTCATCGCCCAGCGCGCGCTCGAGCGCCTGCCGTCCGCGCGCTTCAGGAGCGCCGGCGAGCTGCGCGACGCGCTCACCGGCTGGCTCCACCGGAACGGCCGCCCCGACGCGCGCGACCTCGCCGCGTTCGTCGCCCGCGTCACCGCCGCGCCGAGCGCGCCGGCGCTCCCGATCACCGCCGACGACGGCACGGTCACCGAGGCGTACGACGAGGTGAACACGCTCTCCGGCCCCGCCACGCAGATGGGCAAGGCGGCCGCTCAGCGCGAGGCCGACGTCGCGCGCGCCGAGTTCATCGCGGGCACGGGTGAGGGCGCGGAGCTCGTCGTCGAGGACGAGGTCTCGCACGAGGTCGACCTCAACGCCGAGCCGAGCACGGCGACCGAGAAGAGCCCGCGGCCGCAGCCGGCGGAGAGCGGCGACCTCCGCCAGATCTCGCCGATCCGCCTGCTCTACAAGCTCGCGTGCGAGCGCGCGAAGGGCCTGCTCGTGCTCGACGGCCGCGCCGGCATCCTCAAGGAGGCGTACCTCGACGACGGCGATCCGCAGTTCGTGTCGTCGAACGTGACGAGCGAGCGCCTCGGCGACTTCCTCGTCGCGCAGGGCGCGATCACGCCGCAGGCGCTGCAGCGCGCCGTCCAGGTGATGCCCCACTTCGCCGGCAAGCTCGCCGACACGCTCGTCGGCCTCGGCCTGCTCAAGCCGCTCGACGCGTACCGGCTCCTCGCGCGGCAGGTGAGCGCCAAGCTCATCGACGTGTGCACGTGGCCCAAGGGCCGCTACCGCTGGTACGCGGGGCGCGCCAACCCGTTCCAGGTGCGCCCGC
>JAIOII010000462.1 GCA_019912685.1 Kofleriaceae bacterium | reverse complement strand
CACCGCCGACTACTTCGACGCGCGCGCCGAGGCCAGCCACGAGTGGCAGGTCGTCGACGCGGCCGGAGCGCGCACGCTGCTCGCGCCGGTGAGCTACCTCGCGTGCGGCGTCTCCAACCCGTGGCGCCTCGCCGAGGACGGCAGCGGCGGCGTGTCGGCGCTGATGATCACGCCGCGCGAGACCGCCTCCAAGGTGATCGCGATCTGCGGCTGCCAGGCCGACGTCCCGATCACCTGCGGCGGCGCCGCCCCGCAGCCGGTGCGCTGGCGCTGGGCGATGTCACCGAGCTCGACCTGGAAGGGCCCGCTCGCGATCGTCGTCGATCACGAGGCGGTCACGACGACGTTCGCGGGGCGCGCCGACGGCTCGGCGTGCCCCACACCGACCGCGCCGCCCTGACCGCGTCGCCCTGACCGCGCGCTACGGGTTCTCCCAGTCGACGTAGAACGCCACCCAGTTCGGCGTCCCGCTGGAGTTCGTGATGCACGCGAGCCAGGGGAGGTCCTGGCCCGGCGGCGGCGTACCGCCCTGGATCGCCGCGATGTCGGCGGCGTCGAGCTCCCCGCCGTCCTGCACGGTGACGGTCGCGTCGTCGTGGTTCGGACCGAAGCACTCGGCGGTGCTGTGGCCGTCCTTGACGAAGTGGATCCAGTAGTCGCCGATCGACGCGGGCACGCGGATGCGCACGGGACGCTGGCCAGGATCGGCGTACCACCAGCCGGCGTACGGGATCGCGCCCTGCGGCGGCGTGGTCTGCTTGCTGAGCGTGACGGAGTCGCTCCCGGTCTGCGTCGCCGCTTCCGTCGAGAAGCACTGCGTGCGCGGCTGCGACCATTCGTTCGTCGCCGGGTGGAACGAGTCGGCGACGACGCAGTACTGCGTGCCGGCCGAGAGCCCGCTGAAGGTGCGGTTGACGGTGGTGCCGGTTTGCGTCTGCGTCGTTCCGGACTGGCCCTGCAGCCGCGAGCGGATGCGGTCCGCGCCGCCGCCTGCGACCATGCGCACCGACAGCGCGCTCGTCGTGTTGCCGGTGAGCGTGATCGACGGCCCCGCGATCGGCGGGGTGGTCTCGAAGCAGGCCGTCGTCGTGTCGGAGTACGCGTCGGATCCGACCTGGAGCGTCCGGCCGATGTAGCAGTACTCCTCGTCGGGCTCGAGCCCGGTGTCCGTGCGGTCGGCGACGGCCGATTCCTCGTACCAGGACGTCGGGCCGTACTGGCGCATCCACCACGCCTGATCGACGGTGCCGCTCGACGTGAGGCGCACGTCGAGCTCGCGCTGGCGCGCGCCCTGCAGCGTGATCGACGGCGGAGCACCCCAGTACGACGCGCAGCCGGGAGCCTGCTGGTAGAGGGTGCGGTCGAGCACCGGCATGTACGGGCTGCGGCCGAGGCCGTAGAGCAGCGCGGCGTTGGTGCCGTCGGGGCTCGCGATCAGATCCGACTTGCCGTCGCCATCGATGTCCGCGGCGGCGATCGCGTCGAGCCGCTCGTCATACGTGTCGCCGAGCACCGGCGTGTTGCCCACCCGGCCTTTCCACACGAGCAGGTTGCCGATCGAGCCGTACACGTCCTGGCCGACCGCCAGATCGACCGCGCCGTTGCTGTTGAAGTCGCCAGCGGCGAGCCACGTGCCCTGGTTGGCGTTGGGGAACGGCATCGCGATCGTGTGCCACAGCTGGGGCGCCGTCACCGCGTTGCGGAAGATCGTGACCGCGCCGGTCTCCTGGTTGGAGCCCGAGCTGGCGCCCGGAGCGGCGATGACGAGCTCGTCGTCGCCGTCGCCGTCCATGTCGGCGGCGGCGAGCGCAAGGCCGAACTCGGCACGCCGGTACCGGGAACCACTGACGTAGTTGCGTCCTTCGATCCATCGCGACGGGATGAGGGCGTTACCAGAGATCGAGCGATACGTGAGCACGATCCCCTGCGGCAGGACGCTCTCGCAGCAGCCGTAGCGCGGGAGACCGACCGCGAGGTCGTCGTACCCGTTGGCGTCGAAGTCGCCAACGACGATGGTGCGACCGAAGGTCTCGTCTTGCATGTTCCACGCCTGCGGCGAGAGCACCTTCCATGGCGCGAGCTGGGCGCCACCGCCACGGAAGACGTACACGCGACCGTCATATGGCCCGCCGCCCTCGTTGTCGTTCGAGGCCGAGGCGACCAGGTCGGGCGCGCCGTCGGCGTCGAAGTCACCCACCGCGAGCTGCGCGCCGAAGCCGTCGCCCGGCTCGTCGGTGCCCAGGCCGGTCTGCGTGACGATCTGCTCCACGGCGAACACGTCGTCGGCGTCAGCGCCGGTGACGATGACGCGGCCGGGGAAGATGCCGTTCGCGTCGGGGCCGGTTTGATGGATCGCCAGCTCGGCGCGTCCGTCCTGATCGAAGTCCGCGGCGACGAGCACGTCGGCGAAGCGCGTGCTCTGGTTCGGCCCCAGGCCGAGCGTCGACGCCGACACGCGGGTCCACGCAACGAGCGAGGTGCCGGACCGTCGATAGACGTACACGGCGCCGATGCTGCCGTGGCGGTAGTCGTTGTCGTAGGGCGCGGCGACGGCGAGGTCCGTGTCGCCGTCGCCGTCGAAGTCGCCTGCCGCGACCGCGTGGCCGAAGCCATCGCCGTCGGCCTTGCCGAAGCAGCGAGGCAGGGGCCCGGGCAACGGCCCGGGCAGCTTGCCGGGCAGGACGAGCGCCTCGCCTTCGGTCACGGAGACGTCCGGCGGTGTGTCGTCGAGACAGCCGACGACCGGGGTGAGCAGCAAGGACAGCGCGAGACTCGCGCGCCCGCGAACGAACGACTTGGTCGACATGCCGCAGCGGACTGCAACGCAGGGGCCGCCGCGCGCGCGCCACGGTTCACCGCCGCGTGCCGCGCCCTGCCTTCTCGTGCCGCGCGCACGCGCGCGTGACCGGGCGATCGATCAGGCGAACTGCCTGATCAGCTCAGCGGATGCCGGCGGGCGGGCGCGCGAAGCCACGGGCGCCGGGGAACGGGTCGGCGGTC
This sequence comes from Kofleriaceae bacterium, assembly GCA_019912685.1. Classification (GTDB taxonomy): domain Bacteria; phylum Myxococcota_A; class Polyangia; order Haliangiales; family Haliangiaceae; genus UBA2376. Next base: position 238 of record JAIOII010000462.1, on the reverse strand, counting down.
TCGCGGGTCATGAGCTCGTCGGCGTCGGGGAGCGGCTCGACGAGGATGCCGAGCGCCTTCAGGCCCGCGGTGTCGTTGTAGCGGAGCTCGGCGACGGCGACCGGGCGGTCGCTCGCGCGCACGAAGCGGGTGTAGCTCGCGGCCGAGTGGCGCGACTCGCCGAACTCGGTGCCGAGGCCGAGGCGCTCGCGGCGCTCGGCCGGCTTGGTGCAGCAGCGCTCGTCGCGCGACGTGGGCG
>JAIOII010000461.1 GCA_019912685.1 Kofleriaceae bacterium | reverse complement strand
ATCCACAGCGGCTCCGTCGAGGGGCTGCAGCTCGCCGAGCAGGCGCTCGCCGGCGGTGATCCGGAGCTGGCGCGCAACGCGGCGTGGGCACTCCAGGGGCTCGGCTCGGCGGACGCGCACCGGGTGCTGCGCCAGGCGGTGAGCTCGAGCGACGTCGGCGTGCGCTCGGCGGTCGCGGGGGCGCTGGCCCAGGCCGGCGACGACGCCTCGATCGATGCGCTGCTCCAGCTCACGCGCGACAGCGATCCCGGCGTGAAGCAGCAGGCGCTCTCCGCGCTCGGGCAGACCGGGTCCGCCCGGGCGGTCGACGCGCTCGTGTCGGCGTCGACGGCGGGTGACACCGGCCAGCGGCTCGCCGCGGTGTCGAGCCTCGGTGGGGTCGACGATCCGCGGGCAAGCCAGGCGCTGTCGCGGCTCATGGACGACCGCGACGAGCAGGTCGCGGCGGCGGCCATCTGGGCGTCGTACAACGGCGGTGACGACGTCGACCGCGCCCTCCTGCGCGCGTTCGGTGGCACCTCGTCGGACACGGTGCGGATGGCGGCGGCGCAGCAGATCCGCGCGCGCGGCATGGAGGTCGACGAGGCCACGCGCAAGCGGCTCGACGACCTGCTCGGCGACAGCGGCGGGTACGGGTACGGCGGCTACGGCGGGTACGGGTACGGCGGGTACTACCCGCACGAGCCGTCGTACCACGGCGAGTGAGCCGATCCCTCGCGGGCTCAGCTCGCGGCCTTGGACTCGAGCACCAGCTCGGGCCGCCCGCGCGCCTCGACCACCTCGCGCGTGACCACGCACTCCTTCACGCCCGACAGGGACGGGATCTCGTACATCACGTCGAGCATCACTTCCTCGAGGATCGCCCGCAGCCCGCGCGCGCCCGACTGCCGCCGCACCGCCTCCTCGGCGATCGCCTTCAGCGCCTCGGGCCGGAAGGTCAGCTTCACGCCCTCGAGCTCGAACAGCCGCTGGTACTGCTTGGCCAGCGCGTTGCGCGGCTTCCACAGCACCTGCGTCAGCGCGTCGATGTCGAGCTGATCCGCGCTCACGATCACCGGCAGGCGGCCCATGAACTCCGGGATCATCCCGAACTTCACCAGGTCCTCCGTCCGCGCCGAGCGCCGCAGGGCGTCCTTGTCGTCATCGAGCGTCCCGATGCTCGCGCCGAACCCGAGCCCGCGCTGCCCGACGCGCCGCCGCACGATGTCCTCGAGCCCGTTGAACGCGCCGGTGCAGATGAACAGGATGTCGGTCGTGTCGATCTGAATCAGCTCTTGCTGCGGCCGGTTCCTCGCGCCGTCCGGCGTGATCGTCGCCGTCTTGCCCTCGAGGATCTTCAGCAAGGCCTGCTGCACGCCCTCGCCGCTCACGTCGCGCGTCGGCGACGGCACGCCGCCCTTGCGCGCGATCTTGTCGATCTCGTCGATGCAGATGATGCCGCGCGCCGTCTTCTCGACATCGCCGCCCGCCGCGCGGAACAGCGCCTTCACCACGCTCTCGACGTCCTCGCCGACGTAACCGGCCTCGGTCAACGTCG
>JAIOII010000460.1 GCA_019912685.1 Kofleriaceae bacterium | reverse complement strand
GGCCGGCGGTGGCGCGGCGGGCGGCGGACCTGGCGGCGCGCTCGGCATCTGCACGCCGGGCGCGGGCTGCGCACCCTTCGCCTGCATGTCCTTCATCAGATCCGACGCCTGCCACCCCATGACCGTCTTGGCCTGCGCGCCTGCGGGTGCGGGCGGCTGCTTGCTTCCGCAAAACACGCAGTGGAGTGCCGCGTCGGGCAGATCCTTCGCGCAGTTGGTGCACTTCTTCACTGTCGTCTCCCTGGCCCGTGCTTGGAGCCTCAGCGTCGCATAAATGACAGAGCGCCACCGCCGCGTCGCGCTACAATTTTTTCATGGACACTGCACCCCAGTCCAAGCGGTCGACGCTTCTCTGGCTCTTGCTGCTGATCGCCGTGGTTTTCCTCTGGTGGTACTTGCGGCCCGAGCCCGACCGTGGCGCGAGCCACGCCGCCATCGAGGCGGACCGCATCGCCGCGCTCGACACGGATCCCGACGACATCCTCGTCGACCTCCGCGACGACACGTCGGCGGCGACCGTCGCGCAGATCGAGCGCGACCTCGGCATCGACCTCGTGCTCGTGAGCGCGCAGTCGCGCGACGAGCAGTTCTATCGCGCAAAGGTCGATCCCGCGCGCCGCGACGCGATCCTCGCGGCGCTCCAGCGGCGCAGCGACGTCGAGGTGGCCGAGCCGGACGCGATGTTCGCCGCGTCGCCGATCCACGGCCACGAGGTGCTGCCGCCCGAGGGCACGTGGGAGGGCTTCCCCAACGACCCGATGTACAGCCGTCAGTGGCACATGCGGCAGATCGGGATGCCCGAGGCGTGGAAGCTCGCCGACGGTGAGGGCGTGATCGTCGCGGTGCTCGACACCGGCGTCGCGTACGAGGATCACGGGCGCTTCCACCAGGTCGAGGACCTGAAGGGGCTCACCTTCGTCAAGCCGTACGACTTCGTCGACGACGACACGCACGCCAACGACGATCACGGCCACGGCACGCACGTGACCGGCACCATCGCGCAGGTGACGAACAACAAGCTCGGCGTCACCGGCGTCGCGCGCAACGTGCAGATCATGCCGCTCAAGGTGCTCGGCGGAAACGGCTCGGGCTCGGTCGCCGGCATCGCCGACGCGATCCGTTACGCGGCCGACAACGGCGCCAGGGTGATCAACATGAGCCTCGGCGGGCCGTTCCCGTCGAAGGCACTCAAGAACGCCGTCGCGTACGCCCACAAGAAGGGCGTCGTCGTCATCTGCGCCGCCGGCAACGACGGCCGCAACAAGGTCGGCTACCCGGCGGCGTACCCCGGCGCGGTCGCGGTCGCGTCGACGCAGGAGGACGAGGGCACCGCGTTCTACTCGAACTACGGCAAGGACATCGACATCGCGGCGCCGGGCGGCAACACGCGCAGCGGCGAGGCGGGCGGCGTCCTCCAGAACACGATCAAGATCGGCGACCCGACGAAGAGCGGGTACTTCGCGTTCATGGGCACGTCGATGGCGGCGCCGCACGCCGCGGGCGTCGCCGCGCTCGTCGTCGGCGAGGGCGTCACCAACCCGGCGATGGTCGAGCAGATCCTGAAGGAGTCGGCGCGCCGACCGAACGGCAAGACGTACTCGAGCGATCGCTACGGCGCGGGCATCATCGACGCGCCGGCGGCCGTGCAGAAGGCGCGCTCGCACCACGGCGCGTGGCAGTTCGGGCTCGGCCTGCTCCTCGCGGCGGCGGTCGCCGCGAGCGCGCGCCGTCGCGGCCTGGGCCGCGGGCCGCTTCGACG
>JAIOII010000459.1 GCA_019912685.1 Kofleriaceae bacterium | reverse complement strand
GCCTCGCGGCGATCGTCGCCGCGCTCCCGCCGGAGGCCGGCCTCGGCGCCGCCATCGCCGATCGCCTGCGCCGCGCCGCCGGCCCGCGCACCGTGGAGGACGACCATGGCTGACCTCGACCAGAACGCCGCCGCCGCCGCGCCGACCACCGCTCCCCTGGTCGGCATCATCATGGGCTCGAAGAGCGACTGGGCGACGATGGAGCACGCGAGCAAGCTCCTCACCGAGCTCGGGGTGCCGCACGAGTGCAGGATCGTGTCCGCGCACCGCACGCCCGACCTGCTCTTCGAGTACGCGTCGACGGCCGAGGAGCGCGGGCTCGAGGTGATCATCGCCGGCGCCGGCGGCGCCGCGCACCTGCCGGGCATGACCGCGAGCAAGTGCGCGCTGCCCGTGCTCGGCGTGCCGGTCCAGTCGAAGGCGCTCTCCGGCCTCGACTCGCTCCTCTCGATCGTGCAGATGCCGCGCGGCATCCCCGTCGGCACGCTCGCGATCGGCGAGGCCGGCGCCGTCAACGCCGGGCTCCTCGCCGCCGCGATCGTCGCGCGCAAGGACGCGGGCGTGCGCGCCCGGCTCGCCGCCTACCGCGCCGCCCAGACCCAGAAGGTGCTCGAGGACTCGCTGTGAACCGTACGCCTCCGCTCCTGCCCGGCGCCACGATCGGCGTCCTCGGTGGCGGCCAGCTCGGCCGCATGATGGCGCTCGCCGCGCGACGCATGGGCTACCGCATCTGCGTCCTCGATCGCGACGCGCGCTGCCCGACCGGCCAGTTCGCCGACGACGTCGTGGTCGGCACGCTCGACGATCTGGAGAGCGCGCGCACGGTCGCGGAGCGCTCGGCGGTGGTCACGCTCGACACCGAGCACGTGCCCGCCGAGGTGCTCGAGGCGATCGCGCCGATCTGCCCGGTGCGGCCGGGCCCGTCGGTGCTCGCGACGATCCAGGACCGCGCGGTGCAGAAGCGCTTCCTCGACGCCCAGGGCCTGCCCCAGGCGAGGTGGGCGCCGGTCGGCAGCCCCGAGGAGCTCGCCGCCGCCGTCGCCGCGATCGGCCGGCCCTCGATCCTGAAGGCGCGCCGCGCCGGGTACGACGGCAAGGGCCAGGTCCGGCTCGAGCCGGGCGCCGATCCGCGCGCCGCGTGGCACTCGATCGGGGACGTGCCGGCCGTGCTCGAGGCGCTCGTGCCGTTCGCCCGCGAGGTCTCGGTCATCCTCGCGCGCGCGATGGACGGCGAGGTCCGCGTCTATCCGCTCGCCGAGAACGAGCACCGCCGCCACATCCTGCACACGACGCGCGCGCCGGCGCCGATGCCCGACGAGCGCCGCCGCCGCGCCGAGGAGATCGCGCGGAAGATCGCGACCGCGCTCGACCACGTCGGCGTCATGGCCGTCGAGATGTTCGAGCTGCCGGGCGGCGAGCTCCTCGTCAACGAGATCGCGCCGCGCACGCACAACAGCGGCCACTACACCTACGGCGCGTGCGCGACGACGCAGTTCGAGCAGCACGTGCGCGCGGTGTGCGGGCTGCCGCTCGGCGACGCGCGCGCGTTCACCGGCGCCGTCATGGTCAACCTGATCGGCGACCTGTGGGCCAACGGCGAGCCGCCGTGGCAGCACGTGCTCGCCCACCCCGAGGCCCGGCTCCACCTCTACGGCAAGCTGACGCCGGCGCCGGGGCGCAAGATGGGCCACGTCGTCCTCCTCGACGACGACACCGATCGCGCGCTGCGCACCGCCGAGGAGCTGGTCGCCAAGCTGGCGACCTGAAGGGCGCCGGGATATTCTCCGCGCTGGGCATGCCGACCCTGCTCTACTGCGACGTCGACGGAGTGGATCGCACCTTCGAGCTCGGACCGCACCCGGTCACGATCGGACGCGCGACCGACTGCGCGATCCGCAGCGACGACCCGCGCATGTCGCGCCAGCACGCGCGCATGTTCTTCGACGGGCAGCAGTGCTGGATCGAGGACCTCGGCAGCGCCAACGGCGTGTTCGTCGGCCGCGATCGGGTGAGCCGCGCCGCCGTCCCGCCCGGCGAGGTCGCCCTCGTCGGCAGCATCCTCGTCCAGGTACTCGGGCCGCAGGGCCCGCTGCCACCGTCGGGCGGCGTGCACGCCCAGCTGTCGCACTGGCTCGCGATGGAGCGCAAGTCGCGCGCCGCGATGGAGGACGAGCGGGCGGCGCTGGCCCGGCGCCTCGGCGAGCTCCACGAGGAGATGAACACGCAGGCGCGCGCCGCCTCGAACGAGCTCACCGCCGTGCTGCTCCAGCGCGACGAGGCGATGGGCCGGGCCGAGCGCCTCGAGGACACGCTGAAGCAGCTCCAGGAGGAGCTGGCGGCGGCGCGGACGGCGCCCAAGGCGTCGCCCGACGACGAGGGGCTCCGCGAGCGCGTGCAGCAGCTCGCCGACGAGGTCGCGCAGCTGCACGAGCGGCTGGCGCAGGCCGAGGCGCAGGCCGGCGAGGCCGAGGAGCGGCTCGCCGAGGCGTCGAGCGAGCGCGATCGGCTGCGCGACGAGCTCAACACCGGCGGTGACGAGGCCGCCGAGCTGCGCAAGAAGCTCGAGGCGGTGCGCGGGGAGCGCGACCTCATGATCGCGGGGAGCGCGGCCGAGGTCGAGCGCGTGATCGCCGAGCAGAAGGCGGCGTACGAGGACCAGATCAACGGGCTGCGCCGCGAGCTCGCGACGGTGACCGAGGACCTGCTCGTCGCCGAGACCCAGGCCGGCGTGATGGCCGCCGAGAAGCTCGCCGCGGCCGACCGCACGGTGAAGACGCTCGAGGCCGAGCTCGCGACGCTCAAGAAGCACCAGGCGGGCGCGAGCGCCGACGCCGCCAGGCTCGCCGAGCTGAAGCAGCAGCTCGACGCCGCCGACGCGCACGGCAAGGAGCTCGAGGCGCGCGTCGCCGAGACGCGCGGCAAGCTCGACGCCGCCGAGC
>JAIOII010000458.1 GCA_019912685.1 Kofleriaceae bacterium | reverse complement strand
GGCGAGGTCGTTCGCGGTCGGCGTCGCGATCTTGCTGCCACCGCCGGCGGGCGGGCCGCCCCAGCGGCCGCGCGCCGGGCTCTCGCACGCGATCGCGCCGGTCCACGGATGGAGGATGATGTAGCGGCCCTGGAAGGTGTTGGTGCCGGAGGCGCGCGCGCCGCTCTCGATCTTGCCCTCCGCGTCGGGCGTGCCGCGACCGCCCTCGAGCGGCTCGACGGCGCGGAAGACGAGGTCGTCGGCGACCTCGGCGCCGTAGCGCGCGTGGAGGCGGGTGAGCGTCATGCCCCAGAGCGAGAGGTCCTTGTACGTCGCGGCGAGGACGTCGCCGCCGAGCGTCGCGAGGTCGTTCTGGTCGAGCGTCGGGCCGGGGCACGGATCGCACGTGCTCGAGTCCCACGCGTACTCGGTGACCACGGCGTTCGGCACCCTCTCGAGCACGTGATCGAAGAGCGCGGCGTAGAACTCGCCGAAGCGCTCGCGCACCTCGTCCTTGACGAGGAGGTTGGTCGGGATCGTCGCGCTCGGACGGTTGGCGACCTCGTAGCGCGTGTTCGGCGCGAGCACGTTGACGATGAGATCCTGCGCGCCGCTCGAGTTGGCGAGGCCGAGGCGGATCGGCAGGACGAACTCGGCCGAGTCGTAGCTCACGCGCAGCGGCGAGAGCGTGGCCATGCCGCCGGCGAACGTGACCTTCTTCGGGTCGACCTTGGCGACGAAGAACTTGGTACCGCTCTCGACGTACGGCCGGAGCAGCGGCTCGGCGCCGGCGGGGATCTGGTACTTGTTGTCGCGCAGCCAGCGATCGAGCCCGGTCGACTCCTTGGCCGAGAGCACGACGATGTCGTACTCGCCGACGGAGAACTCGGCCTCGATCGTGACCTTGTAGTCGTCGTCGCTGCCCCCGCCCTCGTCGTCCGCCGTCGGCGCCGCCGACGAGGACTCGAACACCATGTCGCGCTCGTACGGCGGCTCGACGTAGCACGGGTCCTGCTCCCAGTACTCGACGAGGCGCGGCGCGCCGAGCTGGTCGACCTTGGCGAAGACCTCGCGCGGGAGCGTCTTCACCTGGTCCTCCTGCACGACGACGGGCACCGGGATGACCAGCGCGAAGCCCTCGGGTGGGCCCTGGTAGTTGTTCTGCATCGACAGCACCGTCGTGGTGCCGTGGCGCATGAGCACGACCTGGGTCGCGTTGTTGAAGAGCTCGGCGCCGGCGCCGCCAACGTAGAAGCCGCAGAACGCGTGGGCGGTGGACGCGGTGGCGAGCGATGCGACGAGCATCGCCGCCGCGGCCGTGAGACGGAGCGCGGTGGGGGGCATGCCTTCCTCCACCGCGAGCATACGCACGACCCCGGCAGCGCGGTCTACCTTGGGAGGGGGGCCGGATCGTGAGCGTGTACGTGGACGTGGACGTGGTCGTCGACGTGGTCGTGGACCTTGACGGCGACGGCGACGTGGACCTGGCCGGCGGCGTCGACGCACGGCCCGAGGGCTCCTGCTCGTCGGGTCGGCGCCGTCTACGGGCGATCGTCCCCGTTCACGTCGCCGTCGCCGTCAACGTTCACGCCGACGACCACGACCACGTCCACGTCGACGCCAACGATCCAGCTCGCCTGCTTTCCGTCAGAACGCCGCCTCGATGCCGACGCCGAGCGTCGCCGGCTTGGCCTCCGGCGTCG
>JAIOII010000457.1 GCA_019912685.1 Kofleriaceae bacterium | reverse complement strand
GCGTACCCGCGCTGCTCGCGCCGGGCGAGCGGTCGTCGCGGGTCGCGAGCTACGCCATCGACGCGCGCTACGACGCCGCGGCGCGCAAGCTCGAGGCGACGTCCGTCCTCACCTGGAAGAACACCGGGCAGAGCGCCGTCGACACCCTGCCCTTCCACCTGTACCTGAACGGCTTCAAGAACGAGACGAGCCTGTTCATGCGCTCGTCGGGCGGACGGCACCGGGGCGACACCGCCGACGACCGCGCGTGGGGCTGGATCGAGGTGTCATCGATCCAGGTCGGCGCGCTCGAGCTCCGGCCCAGGGCCCGGTACGTCGGCCCCGACGAGACCGTGCTCGAGGTGCCCCTGCCCGCGCGGGTCGAGCCCGGCGCCACCGTCGAGGTCAAGCTGGCGTTCACCGCGCAGCTGCCGCGCGTGTTCGCGCGCACCGGCTACGAAGGCGCGTTCGCGATGGTCGCGCAGTGGTTCCCCAAGATCGGCGTGCGCGTCGGCGCGCCCGGCTTCGAGACCTGGCACTGCAAGCCGTTCCACGTGAACACCGAGTTCTTCGCCGACTTCGGCGTGTACGACGTCACGCTCACCGTGCCGCAGACGCACGTGGTCGCGGCGACCGGCGTGCTCGTCGCCGCCCGGGACAACGACGACGGCACGCGGACGCTCACGTACCGCGCCGAGGACGTCCACGACTTCGCGTGGATGATCGATCCGTACATGGAGGTGATGAGCGGCGTCGCCAGGGTCGGCGGCAAGGACGTGATCGTGCGCGTCGTCCACCGGCCGCGGCAGCGCGCGTTCGCCCGCCGTCACCTCGCCGCGGCGATCGGCGCCGTCGAGCACTTCAGCGACCTCTTCGTGCCGTACCCGTGGTCGATCCTGACCGTCGTCGATCCGCCGCCCGACGCGAGCGGCGCCGCCGGCATGGAGTACCCCACGCTGGTGACGACCGCGGGCGACCACGTGTTCATGCGCGACGGGATCCGGATGCCGGAGTACGTGACGATCCACGAGATCGGGCACAACTGGTTCCAGGGCATCCTCGCCACCAACGAGTTCGAGGAGGCGTACCTCGACGAGGGCGTGAACGAGTGGGCCGACGCGGTGGTGATGAACCGCATGTACGGCGAGAAGGCGAGCGCGCTGTCGTGGATGGGGTGGTCCGCCGACGTCTTCCGCCTGCGCCGCGCGCTCGATCGCGACCTCGACCGCGTGCCCAGCCCGATCGCGACGGCGGCGTACGCGTTCGTCGACTTCGAGGGCTACGCGTCGGCGACGTACGCCAAGACCATGGCCGCCGTGCGCACGCTCGAGAACGTCGTCGGCACCGAGACGTTCCTGGCGGCGATGAAGCGCTACGCCGAAGCGAACGCGTTCCAGCACCCCGACGGCGGCGACCTGCTCGCCGCGCTCGAGGCCACGGTGGGCGAGGACCTGTCGTGGTTCTGGCAGCCCGCGTTCTACCAGCCCGGCGGCGTCGACTTCGTGGTGCGCTCCGTCGAGTGCACGCCGGCGCACGCGCCGCGCGGCGTGTTCGGCGAGGGCGAGCGCCGGAACCTCGTGACCGGCGGCGAGAAGGCCGGCGGATGGACGTGCGACGTCGTCGTGGCCAACCTCGGCGTCGTGCCGGTGCCGGTCGACGTCCAGCTCCGCTTCGCCGACGGCAGCCGGCAGGTCATGCGCTGGGACGCGCGCGACGGCAGCCGCTGGCACCGCTTCACGCTCGCGCGCAGCTCGCCCATCGTCGAGGTCGCGATCGATCCCGAGCGCAAGATCCTGCTCTCCAGCAACCCGCTCGACGATCGGGTCCGGCTGACCCCCAACCCCGACGCGTCGTGGCGCGCGAGCTCGCGCGTCGTGTTCTGGACGCAGGGGCTCATGCAGGCGGTGGCGCCGTGATCCCCGGGCTGGGCGCCTTGATCCGCGGCGGCGTGCGGGCCGTGTCGCAGTACACCGGCATGCTGCTCGCCCTCTTCGTCGTCCACGTGCTGGTCGCGTGGGGCGCGGGCGTCATCATCGCGCAGATCCTCGCCGAGGCGTTCGCGCACCGGCCGCTCTTCGACGACGCCGTCGACGGCGATCTCATCGCGCTCGTCGAGGTCCTCGCCAGCGCGGACGCGGTCATCTTCTCGGTGCGCTGGGTCGCGATCGGCGCGGTGATCGCGTGGGCGATGATCGGCTGGTTCCTCGCCGGGGGCGTGCTCGCCGTGTTCACCGAGCGGCCGCGCGGACGCACCGAGACCGCGCGGTGCTTCGGCGCCGGCGGCGCCAACCACTTCCTCGTGTTCGCGCGCCTGGCGCTGGTCACCACGCTCTATCACCTGCCCGTCTTCTTCCTCTTCTTCCTCGGGCTCGACCACATCGCCGCGAAGCTCGAGCACGCGCTGACCACCCGCGAGCTCGTCGTGCCGCTCCTCGTCGGCCTCCTGCCGGCGGCGATCGCACACGTGATCGTGTCGACCGTGATCGACTACGCGCGCGCCGAGATCGCGCTGCGCCGCCCGACGCACGAGTCGCTCGGCGCGACGCGCGCCGCGCTCCGCGCCACCGGCTACGTCTTCCGCCGCCCGGTCGCGCTCCTCCACGTCGGCGTGTACTGGCTGTTCTTCTTCGGGGTCACGCTCGCGTTCATGTGGCTCGCCCACGGCCGCGCGATGCTCGGCTTCGGCGGCGCCATGGCGCTCCTGGCGCTGCGCCAGGGCATCGCGCTGCTCCGCCTCGGAGCGCGCGTCGCCGTGATCGCGGGTCAAGTGGAGCTGACGGCGACGCGGCCGCCGCCGCCGCGCGAGGTACCGGTAGCTGAGGGGTAGCTCACGCCCGGGGCCGGCAATCCGCCCCGGCGGGCGGCGGGCGTGCCATGATCCGCGATGGGGGTGATCGCCATGAGCATGTCCTGTCGTCTGTTCCTCCTCGCGGCGCTCGCGACGCTCGCGGCCTGCAACGTCAACCGCGTCAACCGGGCGGCGCTCGTGCCGCACATGACGCCGACCCTGCGCAGCGGCGCGCCGATGGAGACGCCGGGCGAGATCTCGCTCGGCGCGTCGAGCCTGGCCCACACCAAGCTCGACTCTTCCGACGACACCGCGGCCGTCGAGGTCCCGGGCACGCAGGCCGAGGGCAACATGCGCCTGCGCGTCGGCCAGCACGTCGCGCTCGGGCTCCTGTACGCCGAGGGCTTCGACGCGACCGCGAAGAAGATCAAGGACACGCAGCCCGACGTCGACGGCGGCAACGTGCGCGGCTGGGGCTTCACGCTCGCCGGCATGATCCCGACCTCCAACCCGGACTTCACGGTCGGCGTGAACAGCGAGCTCCTCTTCTGGAGCGTCCCGTGGATCGAGTACTCGACGTGCGTCGACAACTGCGGCGGCGTGCCGTGGACGGTGGTCACCGAGGATCGCGCGTCGATCTCGCAGCTGGCGATCGGCGTGGTGCCGACCTGGCGCTCCGGCAACATGAGCTTCTGGGGCGGCGTCACGTTCCGCAACCACCCGACGATCGAGCAGAAGGGCACCGAGGTCGGCGTCGACATCGGCGACGACGTCGAGGAGGGCTCGTTCAACACCGTGCTCTCGGCCGGCGGCGACATCGAGCTCGGCGGCGGCTTCCGGGCCGGGCTCACGATCTACCAGGTCGTGCACGGACAGCCGGCCAAGTACGGCCCGAGCCTCGCGGCGATGCTGACGATCCCGCTCGGCCGCCGCGACACGCCGGCGACCACGACCGCGCCGCCGCCGCCGGGCGCAGCGCCCGTGTACCCGGGGTATCCGGCGCCCGCGTCGCCGCCGCCGTACTGATCGTTGACGTTGACGTTCACGTGATCGTGGTCGTCGGCGTGGACGTGGACCTTGACGGCGACGGCGTCGTGAACGTGGCCGTGGACGTCCGTTCACGACCACGCCTACGTCCACGTCGCCGTCGCCGTCAACGTTCACGACCATGTCCACGACACGATCACGACCACGATCGCGAAGCCGTCGGCGCAGCGACGGCTAGTCGACCAGCACGCCCGGGTTCATCACGCCCGCCGGATCGAGCACCTGCTTGGCGGCGCGCAGGACGTCGCCGAACAGCGCGGGGCGCTCGCGATCGTACCAGGGGCGGTGCGTGCGCCCGACGGCGTGGTGGTGCGTGATCGTGCCGCCCGCGGCGTGGAGCGCCTCGGAGACCGCGGTCTTCACCTCGCGCCACACGGCGAGCTCGTCGCCGATCCTGGCCGGGCCGATGAACGTGTAGTACGGCGCCGGCCCGTCGGGATAGACGTGGGTGAAGCGGCACGCGACGAGGCCGCCGCCGACGGTGCGGCGGAGCGCGTCCTGCGCGGCGGTGGTCACCGCGGCGTGGAAGGCCTCGAAGCGGTCCCACGTGCACGCGGTCTCGAACGTGTCGGCCATGACGCCGATCGACACGAGCGCCGACTGCAGATACGGCGCGTCGACGAACGCCTTCTTCCACGCCCCGGCCTCGCCATCGCCGCTCGCGCCGTCCCCGTCGGCGATCACCTTTGGGCCGCTCGCGACCGTGCCGCCGTGATCGCGCGCCAGCTCGAGCGCGCGCGCGAGCGCCGGCGCCTGATCGTGATCGACGGACTCGAACGCGACGAGGAGGACGGCGGTGCCGTCCATCGCCACCTGGTGGAGCAGGCACTCCGCCGGATCGAGCAGCCGGCAGTTGGCCGGGCGCAGCCCCGCCTGCACGAGCGCGCGCGCCGCCAGGGCGCCGTCCTGCGTGCGCTTGAACTTGACCGACGCCGACGCGCGGAAGCGCGGCTTCCGCTGCACGCGCATCCAGGCCTCGGTGATGACGCCGAGCGCGCCCTCCGAGCCGATCCACAGCCGCTCCGGCGCCGGCCCGGCGCCCGACGCCGGCAGCCGGCGCGTGCTCACCACGCCGCGCGGCGTGATCGCGGTGACGCTCTCGACGAAGTCGTCGATGTGCGTCGGGCCGGTCGCGAAGTGCCCGCCGGCGCGCGTCGCGATCCAGCCGCCGAGCGTGGCGAGCTCGAAGGACTGCGGGAAGCAGCGCATCGTCAGGCCGTGGGGCCGGAGCTGCTCTTCGAGCACCGGTCCGGTCGCGCCGGCTTGGATGCGGGCGGCCCGGGAGATCGGATCGATCTCGAGCACGCGATCGAGCGACCGCAGATCGAGGCAGACGACGCCGGGGAACGCATCGCGGTCCTCGATCTCGATCCCGCCGACGACGCTCGTGCCGCCGCCGTAGGGGATGAGCGCGTAGCCGTGGGTCGACGCCCAGTCGAGCGCGACGCGGATCTGCTCCTCGCCGGTCGGGCGAAGGACGAGATCGGGCGCGCTCGCGAAGTCGCCGGCGAAGCCGCGCGCCA
>JAIOII010000050.1 GCA_019912685.1 Kofleriaceae bacterium | reverse complement strand
CGCGCGCTCTCCGATCAGGCCGACGCCGCCGTCACCGCCGAGGCCCCGGCCGGCATCCGGCCGCTGCTCGACGCCGACGTCGCCGCCATCCGCCGCCTCGAGCGCAGCTCGCAGGAGCTGCTCGCCGAGCTCGAGCGCCAGGGCGAGGTGCTGTCGCAGCGCATGATCGATCAGCTCTACAAGGACACGAAGAAGGTCCTCGACAAGGCACGCCTCGGCAAGGTCGACGCCGTGATCGGCCAGAAGCGCGCGCTCGACATCAAGGTCCAGGATCTCGCCGCGGGGCGCTTCCCCGCCGAGCTGCACGGCAAGCTGTGGGAGCAAGGCCTCATCGGCGACGACGAGGAGTTCTGGCCGTTCCAGGGCGAGTACTGGGCCGACGAGTACGAGGGCTGGAGGTGACCGTGCGCATGCTGCCCGCCGTGTGCTTGATCGCGTCGCTGGCCGCGCCGGCGGCGGCGCAGATGGCCGAGATCAACCTCGATCGCGGCCCGACGTCGGAGCTCTACCTGCGCAAGCGGCCGCCGGTGCCCGAGGCGCCGGTGCTCGCGCCCGAGCTGGAGAAGATGCTGAACGCGGCCGTGAAGCAGCGCGACGCCAAGCGCGTCGAGGCGATCGCGCTGCTCCGCGAGTTCCTCGCCGGCAAGCCGGAAGGCGCGGCGCGCGCCGACGGCCAGTTCAAGCTCGCCGAGCTCCTGTGGGAGGACGCGCGCCGCGTGTACCTGGTCAACATGGATCGTTACGAGCGCGCGCTCGAGAAGTGCAAGGTCGAGCCCGACCGCTGCAAGAAGGCGCCCGTCGAGCCCCGCATCGATCTCTCGGAGAGCGAGAAGCTCTACAAGACGCTGCTCGCCGAGCACCCGGACTTCCGTCGCGCCGACCTCGTCCTCTACCTCGTCGGCTTCGCCGCCAAGGAGGACGGCCGCGAGAACGAGGCGATGGCGCGCTTCCAGGAGGTCATCGAGCGCTTCCCGTCGTCGCCGCTCTACGGCGACGCGTGGATGATGGTCGGCGAGCACCACTTCGCCGCCGGCAAGTGGGACGAGGCGCGCGCCGCGTACATGAACATCCTCGGCGACAAGAACGCCGCGACCTACGACCTCGCGATGTTCAAGACCGCGTGGTGCGACTGGAAGCTCGGTGACACCGACAGCGCGGCCCGGCGCTTCAAGGAGGTCCTCGACCTCGCCGTCGAGGCCGAGCGCGCGGGCACCGCCGCCCAGCGCCGCCGCCGCGCCAGCCTGCGCGACGAGGCGCTCGAGTATTTGGTGATCGTGTTCACCGAGGACCGCGCGATCAGCGCCAAGGAGGTCTTCGACTTCCTCGCGTCGATCGGCGGCGAGCGCTACTCGCGCGACGTCCTCATCAAGGTCGCCGACGCGTATCTCGGCCAGGCCGAGTACAACCGCGCCGCCGACACGTTCACGTTCCTCATCGCCGCCGAGCCCACGTCGCTGCAGGCGGCGGCGTGGCAGCGCCGCGTCGTCGAGACGTGGGCGAGCGCGCTCGACACCCCCGAGCTGCTCAACGCCGCGAAGGTGCTGGTCGACACCTACGGGCCCGAGACCGACTGGGCCAAGGAGCAGCGCAACCGCGACGGCCTCGAGCGCTCGCTCGGCGCGACCGAGGAGCTCCTGCGCGCGACGGTCAAGAACCTGCACGCCGATGCGCAGGCGCGCGAGAAGGCGTCCAAGCCGCCTCGCCGCCCCAAGGACCTGCGCCCGGCCGACGAGGCGGGCTGGGAGCGCACGTACAAGGCGTTCCTCGAGAAGAACGGGCTCTTGCAGCCGTACAGCCAGGCGGCGGCCGGGTACCAGCTCTACCTGTCGGCGTTCGCGACGCGGCCCGACGCCGCCGAGATGCGCTTCCTGCGCGCGCAGATCCTCTACTTCAAGCTCTTCCGCCTCGAGGAGGCCGGCGACGAGTTCCTCGTCGTCGGCAAGACCGCGCCGGTCGGCAAGTTCCACAAGGACGCGCTGCTCGCGGCGATGAACGCGTTCGAGCGCTCGCGCCCCGCCGACACCGCCGGCAAGCGCGAGCTGCTCGAGGTCGACAAGAAGTTCGCGGAGGCGATCGACCTCTACGCGACGCTCTTCCCGGCCGACAGCGAGCTCGTGTCGGTCATCTTCCGGAACGGCCAGCTGTTCTACGACTACGGGAACTACGACGAGGCCATCAAGCGCTTCGGCCTCATCGTCACGAAGTACCCAGATCACCCCGACGCCGGTCCCGCCGGCGACCGCATCCTCGCCGCGCTCAACAAGGGGCAGGACTACGAGAACATCGAGACCTGGGCGCGGAAGCTCAAGACCGCCAAGGCGTTCGGCGATCGCGCCCAGCAGGAGCGCCTCGACCGCCTCATCATCGAGTCGATCGGCAAGAGCGGCGACAAGTACGCCGAGGCCGGCAAGTACGAGCAGGCCGCGACCTTCTACCTGCGCGTGCCCAAGGAGTTCCCCAAGCACAAGCAGGCCGCCGAGAAGATGATGAACGCGGGCGTGATGTACGAGAAGGCCAAGCTCCCCGAGAAGGCCGCCGACGTCTACCTCGAGCTCGCGCAGAAGTACAAGGACAGCCCGGAGGGCGAGAAGGCCGCGTTCGCCGCCGGCCAGGTGTACGAGCGCGTCGCGTACTTCGATCGCGCGGCGTCCGCGTACGAGGTCGTGGTCAAGGACTTCCCCGGCAGCAAGAACGCCGCCGACGCCCTCTACAACGCGGGCGTCCTCCGCCAGGCGCTCGGCCAGCACGAGCAGGCGATCCGCCACTACCAGGACTACGCGCGGCGCTACGCGAGCCGCAAGGACGCGGCCGAGGTCGCGTTCCGCATCGGCGCGGTGTACGAGGACGCCGGCGACGACGGGCGCGCCGACAAGGCGTTCCGCGAGTACGCGAAGAGACATCGCGACGTCCCCCGCCGCGTGATCGAGGCGCACGTCCGCGCCGCGCGCACGTCGCTGCGCCTCGGGCAGACGAAGCGCGCGTCCGACGAGCTCGAGGACGCGCTCAAGCTGTACAAGCGGCTCGACGGCAAGGACAAGGCCGCGGCGCAGACGTGGGCCGCCGAGGCCCGCTATCACCAGGGCGAGCTGGTGTTCAAGGAGTACGAGAAGGTCTCGCTCGACGTGAAGCCCAGGCTCCTCGAGAAGACGCTCAAGAAGAAGAGCGACCTCCTCGCCCGGGCGCGCGGCGTCTACCTCTCGGTCGTCGACTACGAGGACCTGAAGTGGGCGACCGCGTCGCTCTACCGCGTCGGCCAGATCTACGAGAGCTTCGCCGAGGCCATGCGGTCGGCGCCGACGCCGAGCGGGCTGTCCGAGGCCGACGCCCAGGCGTATCGCGACGCGCTCGACGCGACGATCATCGAGATCGAGGAGGTCTCGATCGAGCTCTACGCGGCCGGCTACCAGAAGGCGATCCAGATGCAGGTGTACGACGCGTACACCAAGAAGATCCGCGAGGCGCTCGGCCGGCTCGCGTCGCAGCAGTACCCGCCCGAGCGCGAGTCGCGCAGCGACGTGCGCACGGGCGACCGCGCGCTCGAGATCGAGCTGGTCGAGGAGATCGACCGATGAGAACGCTCGGCCTCACCCTCGCCCTCGCCCTTGCCCTGCTCGCCGCCTGCAGCGGCGGCGGCGGCAAGCGCAACATCAAGGCCACCGGCCCGCGCGCCGCGCCCAAGCTCGATCCCGTGAAGCCGCAGGCGCGACGCGAGTTCGAGGCGGCGCTGCGCGCCCTGCGCCTCGGCGGGCCCGAGGCCGTCGAGACCGCGCGCGCCCGCTTCGAGGCGGCCCTCGAGATCGACGGCAAGCTCTGGGAGGCCTGGCACGACCTCGGCGTCCTGCGCGCGCAGGTGGGCGACGACGACGGCGCGGTCGCGGCGTTCGACCGCTCCCTGTCGATCAACCCGGCGCACGCGCCGACGCGCCTCGCGCGCGCCGAGAGCCTGCGTCGCCTCGGGCGCGTGAAGGACGCGCGCGCCGATTACGAGACGACGCTGCGCGAGACGGCGGAGGACGATCCGCTCCGCCGCGACGCCGCCGCGCGCCTCGCGTCGCTCCTGCGCGACGCCAAGAACTACGAGGCGGCGGTCGAGGTCCTGCGCGACACGCTGCGCGTCTCCGGCGCCAACGCGCGCGTCTACATC
Source organism: Kofleriaceae bacterium (assembly GCA_019912685.1). Lineage (GTDB taxonomy): Bacteria > Myxococcota_A > Polyangia > Haliangiales > Haliangiaceae > UBA2376. The sequence goes on along the minus strand of JAIOII010000050.1, from coordinate 5,483 downwards.
GAGCTCTGCAACATCTACATGGCGCAGGGCCGCGACGATCTGGCGGTGCTCGTGATCGGCCGCGCGATCGAGCTCGATCCCAAGGAGCCGTCGGCGTACAACGCGCTCGCCCTCCTCTACCTCAAGCAAGGCAAGGCGCAGGAGGCGTTCGACCGCTTCGACTACGCGACCTCGCTCGATCCGAGCTACATCGACGCGCGCTTCAACAAGGCGTCGGTGCTGCTCGACGCCGGCGACTACACGCGCGCCAAGCAGGAGCTCGAGACGATCCTGCAGAAGGCGCCGGAGGACTGGGCGGCCCACGTCGCCCTCGGCGTCGCGTGGCGCGGCCTCAAGGAGAACGCGAACGCGAAGAAGAAGTTCGAGCTCGTCGCCGACAAGGCGCCGCGCCGGTCGCGCGCCCGCGGCGACGCGCTCTGGAACCTCGCCGTCCTCAAGTCGGACTTCCTCGAGGACACGGCGGGCGCGAAGGCCGACCTGGAGCGCTTCCTGCAAGACGCAGGGACGGCCCACCCGAAGCGCCAGGCTGCCGAGCAGAAGCGAAAGGAGCTGGGCATTTGATGACCGACCCGACCCAGACCCGCGGGGGCAAGCGCCCCCGGCTCCTGCGTTTCGCGGGCTCCGCCCCCCAGCTGGTGGTGGGCCTGTGTGTGCTCTTCGCCGCCTCCTCGTCGGCGGACGCCCAGCCTGCCAAGAAGCCGCCGCCCGACAAGGTCGAACCCGGGACGAGCGCGCCCGGCGCGCCGAAGGGCAAACCCAAGGTGTTCGACTTCACCGGCCTCGACATCTCCGGACGGCTGCGCACCCCGCAGCTCCTCTACTTCCTCGACCGCGCGACCGAGGAGCTCGAGCGCGCGTCGCTCGAGCGCCGCTCGTTCATCCCCGAGATGGTCCGCTCCGTCGACGAGGGGCCGCTGTGAGCGAGGCGGTGGCGGCCGCGGGCGTGGCGGCGGCGGTGCAGCTCCGCACCTCGCTCGTGTGGAACGGCGAGGTCATGGCCGATCACGTGCTGACGGCGCCCGGCGCGGTCACGCTCGGCGCCACCGGCAAGTCGACGTTCGTCGTCCCCGACCTGTCGCTGCCGGGCGACTTCGCGATCATCCGCCCCGGCAACCGCGGCTACCTGCTCACGCTCGGCGACCGCATGCGCGGCACGATCTCGATCGACGGGAAGAAGCGCGACGTCGCCGACTTCGTGCGCCGCGGCGGCGAGGGCGGCGACGACGGCGGCGCCGCGGGCTCGTTCCGTGCGACCCCGATCGGCGGCCGCGACTGGGGCGTGATCGATCTCGACGAGAGCGGCCGCTACCAGCTGTTCTTCCAGTTCGTGCCGATGCAGGCGCCGCTGCCGTCGCGCTCGTCGACCAGCTGGGAGCTCCTGATCCCGGCGCTCGCGTTCTCGCTGCTCCTCCACTCGGTGCTCGTGTTCGTCACGTATCACTTCGACGAGGGCATCAACCCGTTCGTCTATCCGGGATCGAAGCGGCTCACGGGCGCGTTCCTCATCAACCGCATCAACGCGCCGCCCGAGCCCGAGAAGAAGGAGCCGCCCAAGTCCACCGGCGCCCAGCCGGCGGCGTCGGAGAGCGGCCAGAAGCAGAACGTCAACTCGGCGACCAAGGGCAGCGAGGGCAAGTCCGGCGGCAAGGGCGACAAGCCGCGCGCGCGCGACCCCGACGCGCTCGACGTGCCGCCCGACGCGCCGCCGCCGCCGCCGAAGGTCGCGTTCATGACCGAGAAGAACCGCGCGGTCATCGACAACATCATCCAGGCCGACGTGCGCACGTCGCTCGGCAAGTTCACCGGCTTGCCCGGCGCGCGCCAGAAGGGCGCGATGGGCTACGGCAAGGGCACGGGCACCGGGGTCGGCGACGAGCTCGGCGGCACCGGCACCACGCGCGGCAGCAAGGGCACCGGCCCGGGCGGCGGCGGCTCGGTCGAGGGCGACTTCGTCTCGCAGGGCAAGATCGACACCGGCGAGACCCGCGCGCCCAAGGGCACGGGCGGCAAGGGCTCGGGCGTGAAGGAGGTCGCGGTCGTCGGCACCGGCACCGCGTCGGGCGATCTCGGCGGGCTGACCAAGGAGGAGATCGACAAGGTCGTGAAGTCGCGCGCCGGCCTGATCAAGGCCTGCTACCAGAAGGAGCTCGACAAGCAGAAGGGGCTCGGCGGCAAGCTGGTCGTCAAGTTCACGATCGCGCCCGCCGGCGACGTGACCAAGGCCGCGCCCGACAACAGCAAGAGCTCGCTCCAGAACACGGCGGTCAGCGACTGCGTCGTCCGCCAGATCATGAAGCTCAAGTTCCCCGCCAAGGGCGGCGGCGTCGTGAACTATCCGTTCATCTTCTCCCAGGGGTGACAGCCGAGGAGTCGATCATGTGCCTCTCCTACCGATCTCTCGCTTGCTCGCTGGTCAGCGCGACCGCGCTCGTCGCGTGCGCCGCGGACCCGCAGTACATCCCCGGGCCGAGCTCGATCGAGGTCGGCATCGAGGGCACGGACGTGTTCACCGGCTCGGTCGTCGTCGACCTGCCGGTGCGTCCGGAGACCATGGAGGACGCGGAGGAGCGCGTGGCGCTCGCGACCGAGCTCGGCATCGACGCCGGCATGCTCGCGTACGTGCGCAACGGCGACTTCGACGTGTCGATCGAGTGGACGATCAAGAACCTCGCCGGCAGCGAGGGCGAGGCGCGCATCAAGGTCAACGGCGGCAACGAGTTCTGGTACTACGTGCCGACCGAGTTCGTGGTCGACCCCGAGGAGGACGAGGAGCCGCCGCCGCTCATGGGCGACGTGCCGCTGCGCATCGCCGAGAGCGGGACGCGGAGCGGCGTCTTCCGGGAGGACCAGATCCACGAGGCCGCGGTCGACCTCGAGCAGATCACGCGCGCGATGGTGAACCCGTTCGCCGCCCTGCTCACCGTCAACGAGGAGGACCCGGGCGTCGCCGTCGGCGGCGTCCTGGTGCCGCTCGAGCACGTGCCGCAGATGATCCGCTTCGAGGTCGTCTTCGAGGCCGACCGCCACATGGTGCTCGAGTACGGCATCCGCGTACGCGACCACCGCGACATCCTCCACGACCACGGCCTGGCCGCGCCGGCCGGCGAGATCGTGACGTGGAACCCGGCGATGTTCGTGCCGCCGCCGCCACCGCCCTGACGGGCGCGTGTGTATGATCGACTCGAAGTGAGGGTTGTCCTCCCATTCCTCGCGGTCGCGACGCTCGCCGGTGTCGCGCATGCGGACCGCCCGGCGTCGACGGGCTTCTACGCCGAGGCCGGCGTCGGCGCGAGCGGGCACCTCGGCGCCGCGCGCACCTACTCGGCGATCGGCCCGAAGCTCGACCTCCGCGTCGGCTACGACCTCTTCTCCTGGCTCTCCGTCGGCGTCGCGCTCTCGACCGCGAGCCACGAGGCGACCGTCCCCCCGCCGCCCGAGGGCGAGTGGTACCAGCTCTACCAGGGCCGCGCCGACGCGCGCCTCGGCTTCCGCGTCGACTCGCTGGCGTTCTTCGCCGAGGGCGGCGCCGGCGCCGCGTACATCTCGTCGAACCTGCTCGGCAAGGTCATGGTCCTCGACCCGGGCGAGCGCTTCACGATCGCCTTCGCCGGCGGCGGCGGCCTCGAGTACCAGCTCCAGAACCGCCACTACGCCTTCGGCCTCGCCGCGACGTACTGGATGCTGCCGCAGTTCGACGCCCTCCAGGGCGTCGAGGGCCGCGTCTTCCTCCGCTACACCTACGGCGGCTCGCACTGAGCGTCAGGCGGTCACGAGGCCGGCGTCGATCAGCGCGACGAGCGCGTGGCGCGTGGCGCGCCATTCGGCGGTGAGCGGCGCGCTCGCCGTGCCGACCTGGCTGACGGCGTCGAGGAGCGCGAACGACGGCGGCGACGACATGCGGCGCCACTCGCCGGCGGCGTCGCGCCGCCAGCTGCCGACGCCGGCGTACGTCCGCCCGATCCGCACCACGCCGTCGGGCGCGATCGTCGCCAGGTGCGTGAACGCCGCCTCGATCGCGCCCAGCGGCAGCGCGCGGCGGAAGGCCGTCGCCCAGCGCACGACGGCGGTCGCGCCACGCAGGACGTCGTAGAGGTAGAAGCGCGGAAACATGGGCGCGAGCCACGTCTTCGCGGCGTCGCGCTCCTCGGCGTTGTGGCGCGTGTCCGAGCCGCGGACGAGCTGGCGCGCGATCAGGCACTGCGCCGCGCGATCGACGACGTCGCCGGGGCCGCGGCGCAGCATCGCCTCGAGCGGCGGCACGGTGCCGACCATCGAGCTCGGACACTCGTCCTCGACGAGGTAGGCTTTCTCGTCGCAGTTGAGGCCGCCGTCGCGCATCTGGTAGCGCGCGTACCACGGCCGGATCCACGGCAGCTCGGCGTCGACGTCGACCCCGCAGGCCGCGAGCACCTGGTCGATGCTGCCGAGCGCGCAGTGGCACGACGCGTGGCGCGAAGGATGGAGGCCCGGTGGCCAGTCCTCGGGACGGAGCGGGAACGTGTGCAGCGGGAGCGCGTCGATCGACGCGATCATCGCGCGCACGGCGCGCTCGGGGATGTCCCGCGCGAGGCCGAGCTCGAACAGGAGCACCATGTGCCACCACGGCCCGTCCCACTTGGGCCAGTAGGGATCCTCGGCGAGGCTCGCCGCCGCCTCGTCGGAGGCCAGGTACGCGATCGACGCGTCGAGGCCGTCGAGCTGCGCGGGCACCTCGGCGTCGGGGATCGCGATCAGGCAGGCGCGGAGCTCGGCGATGGTCATGGTCATGGTCTACCTGAGGGCCGTGCGCCCGGTACCGATGAGGTCGCGGAGCACGCGGCGGAAGGGCGCCCTGGGCGCGAGCATGGACAGGACGGCGGAGGTGCCGAGGCGCGCGCGCCAGAGGAGGAGGAGCGACGGCGGCATCTGCATGCCGCCGGCGGCGAGGACGCCGCGCGTCGTCTCGGACAGCTCGGCGTGGTACGTGCGGTCCCAGCGGAACGGCTCCGTCGACGCGAACGGCGCCGCGACGGCGTGCTCCCACGCGCGGTGCGCCGTCGAGGCCAGCGTGTCGGTGCGGCGCAGGAGGCCGCTCTGCGCGAGCGACATGCGGAACTTCTCGGCGCCGGAGAACGCGTCCTCGTCGAGGACGCCGTGCCAGAGCTGGCGGTCGGCGGCGGCCGCGTCGGGCGTGAGCTCGACCGTGCAGCCGAAGTCGAGGAACCAGACGTGGACGTGACCTTCCGCGTCGCGCTCGACGAGGTAGTTGCCGGGGTTGGGATCGGCGTTGAAGAAGCCGTGCCGAAGCGGCGTGCCCCACGCGACGCGCACGATCGCCGTCCCCACCGCCGCCGCCAGCGCCGGATCGTCGTGGGGCAACGCGGCGAGCGCGAGGCCGCGCGCGCGCGCCATCGTGAGCACGCGCTTCGACGAGAGCGCCGCGTTCACCGCCGGCGCGCGCACGACCGCATCGCCGGCCCACGCCGCGGCGAAGCGCTCGAGGG
>JAIOII010000456.1 GCA_019912685.1 Kofleriaceae bacterium | reverse complement strand
GGGGAGGGCGCCGTCGACGGCGCCCTCCCCGACGCGACGCCCGCCGACGCGGCGCCGGACGCGTAGATCGCGCATACTCTGCCCGTGCCGCCGCAGGACGGTCAGGACGATCCGGACGACAGGCCGGAGCCCGCGAAGGAGCCCGCGAAGGACGCGCTCGCGCCCGGCGAGTCTGGCTCCGTCGACGTCCGCTTCACCGATCCCGAGGGCAAGCCCGCCGTCGCGCCCGTGGAGCCTCCTCGCCGCAAGCGCGCGCACACGATCCCGGTCGCGATCGCCGTCAAGGTCGGCGAGACGGTCGTCCACTCGGCGGACGCGATCGGCGACAAGGTCGTCCAGGCCAGCGACAGCCTGACCGCCAGGGTCGGCGAGTCGCTGTCCGCGCTGCCCGTCGTGCCGCGCACGCGCCGCGGGCGCGTGATGGCGCGCAACGTGATCCTCAGCTTCCTGCTCGTGTTCTCGTGGATCGCGGTGATCGTCGGCCTGCAGCTCCGCCACGCCCGCCCGCCCGACTTCCGCCCGCTCGCCGAGACCATCCTCGTCGCGGTGCGCGACGGCCAGGCCCGCGAGGTCTACCAGAACGCCTCGATCCGCTTCCAGGAGGTCGTGCTCGAGGAGACCTTCGTCGAGCAGATGGAGGACATGAACCGCACGCTGGGCGCGTTCGAGGAGATCAGCGCCGTCCTCGACACCGAGATCAACCGCGGCCCCGGCGGGCGCACCGGCCGCGTCGACGCGCGCCTCGAGTTCGCGACCGGCTCGACCAAGGGCTCGATGGCGTTCCGCTGGGAGGGCGGCACGTGGAAGATGCTCGGCATCTTCGTCGACGTGCCCAAGGAGGTCGCGCCGGCGACGCAGGCCCAGCGCGAGGCGCGCGTGAAGGGCCCCGAGGACGAGCTCCGCGCCGTGGCCCAGCGGATCCTCGAGCAGTCGGCGCGCAACGAGGCCGACGCGATCTGGCAGGAGGCCGCGCTCGGCTTCCAGCAGTCGATCGCGCTGCCCAACTTCCGCGAGACCGAGGCCGACCGCCGCAAGGTGCTCGGCCCGTTCCGCCGCATCCTCGACGTCACGTCCGCCCGTCAGAACCCGAGCCGCACCGGCGCCTCGCTCCAGCTCCTCATCGAGTTCGAGAAGGCGACGATCACCGGCTCGTTCGAGTTCACCAAGATCGACGACGCCTGGAAGCTCACCTTCTTCAAGCTGGTGCTGCCGCTGCCGAGCGTCCCGGAGTAGCGCCGTCCAGCCGGCGCCGGAGCAGGCGCTCGACGAGCCAGCCGGTGAGCATCGCCAGCGGCACGCCCAGCCAGAGCAGCCACTGCCACAGCGGGCGCTCGAAGCGAAGGACGACCGTGTGCTCGCCGGGCTCGAGGTCGAGCGCCATCATGTCGGGCGTGACGCGGCGGATGCGCGCCGGCTCGCCGTCGACGGTCGCGACCCAGCGCGGGTGCCAGCCCTCGCGCACGAGGTACGTCGTCGTCGCGCGCACGTCGACGCGGAACGTGAGCTGCGAGCGGCCGCGCTTCACCTCGACGACGTCGCCGTCGGGCGGAGGCCCGGCGCCGCCGGAGCCCGGCCACGCGAGCAGCTGGTGGTGCATCGGCTGGTCGGTCGCCTGCCAGCGCAGGACGGCCGCGCGCAGTTGCTTGCGCGTACCCGGCGGCAGCGCGCCCACGACCTGCGCCGGCGACACCAGGCCGGGCGACGGCAGCTCGCGCAGCTCGAAGTGCTCGGTCGACGCGAGCAACGTGCCGCCGATGCCCGGCCCGCGCTCGTGGTTGGTGAGGACGAGCGGCGCGTCGTAGATCCACGCCGAGCGGATCGGGTTGGGCGTCGACCACAGGTACACGAAATTGGTCGACGACTGCAGCCCGGCGGCGCCGTACGTGACGAGCTGATCGCGGCCGGCGTAGACGTGCGGGAGGATGATGAACCAGTGGTTCTCGACGCCGGGCGCCTTGGCGGTGGTGGCGCCGCGGTTCTGGAAGCGGCCGGGCCCGGCCTTGCGCATCGCCGCCAGCAGCGGGTCGAGCTCGCGGCGGTGGATGCGCTCGTAGTCGTCGGCGACCTTGACGGCTTTGCGATGATGGTCTGCGGCCGTGGCGACGACGCAGATGAGCGCGAGTCCGACGAGGAACGCGAGCGTGGCCTGGCACAGCTGCGCCACCCACGCGGGTCGCACGGGCTCGAGCGCGCGCACCCCAGCCACGACACCGGCGACGCATGCGGCGCCGATCGCCATCGTGAGCGAGAACTGCAGCGGGCCGAGCACGCGCACCGCCGGGAACAGATCGTCGGCGGTCTTGAGCGAGCGGCCGGCGGCGATGATGTACGCGAACGCGAACGCGGACAGCCACAGCGCGGCGAGGTAGCGCCAGCGGCGCAGCCAGAAGAAGAAGACCGAGAGCACCAGGCTCGGCACCATGAGCGCGGTGAGGATGCGCGGGATCTCGGGCCGCTCGTGGTCGAGGAAGTGGCCGTTGCGCAGCCAGGTCTGCAGCCCTTCGAACCCGGGACCGTCCTCGCCGAGCACGCGGTGCGGGAAGCCGCCGAACGCCTCGTAGTCGACGAGCACCTGCAGCCACGCGGACGCGGAGCCCGCGACGTAGAGCACGCCGAGGACGACGAGGCGCACGAGCGGCCAGAGGTAGCGCCGGCGGACGGCGCGCTGCTCCTGCTCGACGAGCGCGATCGGCAGCATGACCGCGAGCGCGAGGCCGGCCGCGACGCCGGCGACGGGATGGCTGAGCCCGACGAAGAGGCCCCAGCCGGTCGCCGCGACGGCGCTCCGGCCGTTCGCCATCCAGCGGTAGCCGTAGCCGATCGCGAGCGCATACGCCGCCATCGCGACGCTCTGGGTGTAGAGCCCGACATGGAACGTGCCTTCGACCCCAGCGCCCCACTTCTCCCCGGAGAGGAAGAAGCACGCGGCGACGGCGCCGCCGAGCGCCGGCCACGGTTCGGCGCCCATGACGCGCAGGCCGCGGTACACCGACGCGGGCACGAGCACCATCGAGAGGAAGATGACGAGCTGGAACCAGAAGAGGACGTGACCGAAGAGCGCGCCGAGGATGCCGGGGATCGCGGCGGGCAGCAGCTGGTAGTAGTAGCCGGACGGGAAGCCGCCGTTCGCCGACGGGTTCCAGAGATCGAAGTCGCCGTGGGCGAACGCGTCGGCGAGGTACGCGGCCTCGGCGTAGTGGTAGGTGTTGTCGTCGCCGCAGATCTCGCCGGCGAAGACGTGGCTGTACATCCAGCACGTGAGGCCGGTCAGCGCGGCGAGCGCGACGAGCGGGAGGTGATCGAGCCACGGATCGCGCCGCTTCACGGCGCCTCCGCACGCGCGACGAGCGCGGGGCCGTCGAGGACCGGCGTGGCGCCGCGC
>JAIOII010000455.1 GCA_019912685.1 Kofleriaceae bacterium | reverse complement strand
TGCCGTCGTCGCAGACCTCGTCGATCTCGCCGCGCACGCCGTCACCGCACACCGGCACCGGCAGGCAGATGCCGACGCCGGTCGAGAACCGCTGCGCGCAGAATTCGCCCTCGCCGCAGCCCGCCTCGCCGAGGCACGCCCTCTCGCACGTGAGCGCATCGCCGTCGAACCCGAAGCAGAGGCCGCGGAACGCGTCGCCGTCGGGCGCGCAGCCCTGCGCGAGGTGCGCGTCGGCGCCGCACGCCGCGCCGAGCGCGACCGCCTTGCCGACGAACGACGGCTCGCAGAGGCCGAACAGGCTGCACATCGTGCCGCCCGCGCAGCCGGGATCGTCGGCGTAGAACGAGCACGCGGCCGCGCACGTCTGCGACGTGCCCGAGCACACCGCCTCGCCCGCGCACGACGTCGTGTTGTCCTCGGGCTCGCACACCGCGCCGAGCGCACCGGCGCCGCGGTACTTGCAGGTACCGAAGCTCGGATCGGGTCCGCGCTGCGCGCAGACCTGCGCGTCCGTGCACGCGCTCGTGTCCGCGCTCGGGTTGCACGTCTGGTAGCACGCGCCATGGAACAGGCCGCGATACTGGACGAGGCAGATCTCCCCGTCACCCGCGCACGGGTCGTCGAAGGTGCACTCCGGCGCGCCGCACGTGTTGGTCGACGGATCGCAGATCTCGATCATCGCGTTGCCGCAGTCGACCGCGCTCTCGCACGCCTGCCCCGGCGTGGGCGACGTGTCGAAGGCGAGCCCGGCGACCGAGACGCAGTCGCCGTCCGGCACCAGCGTGGTCTGACCGTTCTCGCCGACCTGCGCGCGGCGCAGCACCACGCGCCCGGTGTGCCCGGCGAAGACCGGCTCCAGCGGATCGCTCACGCGTTCGATCGTCAAGGCGCCCGCGGTGGCCACGTAGACCGCGTCGATGCTGCCGTCGTCGCGCTCGTCGACGTCGACCCACACGCAGTGCTGGCACGTCGCCAGGTCGGTCATCGCCGCCAGGTCGAACGTCCCGGGCACGAGCGGCGGCAGGTCGGGTGTGGTGGAGTCGTAGAGCTCCACGTGCAGCACGTCGCCGCCGTCGCCGTCGAGGTTCGGCGTCACCGGGAACCGGACCCCGAGCAGCTGGTCGAAGAAGTTGAACTGGAAGTCGCGCGTGCCCACGCCGAGGATCCGGCAGCCATCCTCGTCGACGCCGGCGTCCGGCGGCGGATCGCCGGGGCCTGCGTCGGGCGTCGACACGTCGAGGTTGTCACCGCACGCGGCGACGAGACCGAGAAGGACTACGAGGGCGAAGGACGTTCGACTCATCGCCGCCGTGGATACGAGGGTCGCCGCGCCTCACCAATGCACCATCTGCATCATGAGACCGTGAGCCGCGCGCCGCGTCGCACCTGTCGCACCCGGTCATCGCGCGCGTCGACGAGGACCCCGCTCCGGGTCGCCGGTGCCTTACAATGGAGTGTCCTGAGCGGCAGGAACCCTGGTGAGCGGCCCGGACCAGAACGATTCGACGGACGAGGCGAACGGCGACTCCGGGTCGGCCCTGGGCGATTCGATCTCGACGGTCTCCCTGCGCAAGGGCGGCGAGACGAGCGCCACCCGCCAGTCGGGGCCGCCCGCCGGGGTGGTCGCGCTCGAGGACATGTTCCCGCGCGGCACCAGCGTGGGCCGCTACGTGATCCTCGACCCGCTGGGTCAGGGAGGCATGGGCGCGGTGTATGCGGCGTACGATCCCGAGCTCGACCGACGGGTCGCGATCAAGCTCCTGCACCCGATGTCGAAGAGCAAGACGGGCGACGTCCGGCTGCGGCGCGAGGCCCAGGCGATGGCCCGCCTGTCGCATCCCAACGTCGTGAACATCTTCGACGTGGTGGTGGTCGGGGAGCACGTCGTCCTCGCGATGGAGCTGATCTCGGGCACGACCCTGGGGGCGTGGCTCGAGGAGCGACCGCGAACGCCGCAGGAGATCCTCGACGCGTTCATCCAGGCCAGTCGCGGGCTCCTGGCCGCCCACGACGCCGGGCTCGTCCATCGCGACTTCAAGCCGGCGAACGTGCTGGTCGACGGCAAGGGCCGCGTGCGCGTCACCGACTTCGGCGTCGCGCGCGCCAGCTCCGAGACCACGCCCGAGCCGGTCTCCGACGAGGCGACGCCGTCGGCCCTCGACACGCCGCTCACCCGCGCCGGCACCACCGTCGGCACGCCCCGGTACATGGCGCCGGAGCAACGCCGCGGGTCGAGCGACGCCAAGTCGGATCAGTTCTCGTTCTGCGTCACGCTGTTCGAGGCGCTGTACGGCCGGCACCCGTACGCGGTGACCGATTCCAGCGGGGCGATCGTCCGCATCGACATCGAGAAACCGGCGGTCCTCCCCGACGACCGCCGCATCCCGGCGCGCGCCGCGCGGGCGCTGTTGCGCGGCCTGTCGCCGGCTCCCGAGGCCCGGTTCCCCTCGATGAAGGCGCTGCTCTCGGAGCTCGAGGTCCGATCGAAAGGGCGCGCGCTCCAGATCGCCGCCGTGCTCGGCGTGCTGCCGATCGTGGTGGTGGGCGGTGGCCTACGGCCAGACCGGAAACGTCGACGAGGCGCTCGAGCACGACCGGCGCGCGGTCGCGATCTACGAGCAGGTGCGCGGCCCCAGCCACCCCGAGCTCGCCATGCCGCTCAACAACCTGGCGACGTCGCTGCTCGACTACGGGGAGCTCGCCGACGCGCGGCGCACGTACGAGCGCGCGCGCGCGATCTGGGAGTCCTCTCCGAGCGCCGCGCGCGAAGGCCTCCACCTGGCGCTGCACGGGCTCGCGCGCATCGGCCTCGAGGAGGGCAAGTACGAGGAGTCGCTCCGTTACCAGGAGCTCGCGCTCGAGACCCTCGGCGCGCAGCTCGGTCCCGACCACCCCGAGGGGTGGCAGATCCTCCAGGGCATGGCCGAGGCCTTGCTCCTCCTCGATCGCCCGCGCGAAGCGCGCGACCGCGCGGCGCGCGCCATCGCGGTCACCGAGAGCGCCTTCGGCCCCGACCACCCCACCCTCGTCGGCTCGCTGACCGCCGCGGCCACCGCCGAGCTCGAGCTCGGCAACCTGACGGCGGCCAGCGCGCTCCTCGATCGCGCGAGCCCGATCGTCGCCGCGAGCGATCTCCCGCAGCTCGTCCGCGCCGATCTCGTGTTCGCTCGCGCTCGCGCCGCGCGCGCGGCCGGCGACCACGCGAAGGCGCGCGAGCTCGCGACGGAAGCGCGCGGTTACGCGGTCGATGGCGGATCGTCGGGAGCGCGGCTGCTCGCCGCGATCGATGCCTGGCTGGCGGAGACGCCCGCCCGCTGAGGTGACGCTCGGCCTGGACCGGCTACACTGTCGAGGTCAGCGTGAGGAGCGGGTATGGACGCCACATCGACGAGCCGGCAGGTGCCCACGTTCTGTCCGCTGTGCGTTTCGCGCTGCGGCGCCCGGGCGACGGTCGCGCACGATCGATTCGTCGCGCTCGCCCCGGATCCCGGCCATCCCACGGGTAGCGCGCTGTGCGTCAAGGGCAAGGCCGCCCCCGAGCTCGTCTACCACCCGGACCGCCTCGAGGTGCCGGTCAAGCGCACGCGCCCCAAGGGCGATCCGGATCCGGGCTGGCAACCGATCACGTGGGAGGAGGCGCTCGACACGATCGCGGAGCGCCTGAGGGCGCTCGCCGACGCGCACGGGCCGGAGACGGTCGCGTTCGGCTGCAGCTCGCCATCGACGTCGGCGACCTCGGACTCGGTCGAATGGCTCGTCCGGCTCCGGCGCGCCTTCGGCAGTCCGAACTTCCTCGTGTACATGGAGCTGTGCGGATGGGGGCGCTACCTCGCGACGACGTACACCTTCGGGATCCCGGTGCCCGGCGTGTACATGCCGGACCTCGAGCACGCGGGCTGCATCCTGTACTGGGGGTACAACCCGTCGGTCGCGCGGCTCGCGCACGCGACCGCGACCGTTCGCGCGCGGGCGCGGGGCGCCAGGCTCGTCGTGGTCGACCCTCGTCGAGCCGGGCTCGCCAGCAAGGCCGACCACTGGCTGCGCGTGCGGCCGGGCACCGACGGCGCCCTCGCGCTCTCGCTCGCGCACGTGCTGATCGAGCGGGGCTGGTTCGATCGCGATCACGCCGTCCGCTGGACCAACGGACCGCTGCTCGTGCGCGACGACACCGGGCGGTTCCTGCGCGCGGACGAGCTGTCACCCGACGGTCCGCCGGGATGGCTCGTCGCATGGGACGAGCGCGCGGCGCAGCCAGCGCGGTTCGATCCGGCGCGCGGCGTGTACGAGGTCGACCCGGAGCGGCTGGCGCTGTTCGGCGCGCGCGAGCTCGTCACGCCGTCCGGCACCGTGGTGTGTCGGCCGGCGTTCGAGCTGGTGGCCCAGCGCTGCCGCGACCATTCACCGGCGCGGGCCGAGGCGATCACGGGCGTGGCCGCGGCCGACATCGAACGGACGGCGCGAACGCTCTGGGAGGCGCGCCCGCTCGCCTACTACACGTGGAGTGGCCTCGAGCAGCACAGCAACACGACGCAAGCGGTCCGCGCGATCGCGCAGCTCTACGCGCTGATCGGCAGCCTCGATGCGCCCGGTGGAAACGTCTGGTTCCCGAGCGTCCGCACCAGCCCGATCGAGGCGCCCGAGCTGCTGTCACCCGAGCAACGCGCCAAGGCGGTCGGCGTCGGCGAGCGTCCGCTGGGCCCTGCGCGCTTCGAGTTCGTGACGGCCGAGGACGCGTACACGGCGATGCTGGAGGCTCGCCCCTACCGCATCCGTGGGCTGGTGAACCTCGGCGCCAACCTGGTGATGGGACACGGCGACAGCGCGCGCGGCCGCGACGCGCTGGCGTCGCTCGACTGGTTCGTTCACGCCGATCTGTTCATGAGCCCCACCGCCGAGCTCGCCGACATCGTGTTGCCGGTCACCAGCGCGTTCGAGGCGGAGGCGCTGCGCGTCGGGTTCGAGGTGTCGGCGGAGGCACAGGCGCATGTCCAGCTGCGCCAGCCGGTCGTCGCACCGCGGGGGCAGGCGCGTTCGGATCTGCAGATCATCTTCGCGCTCGCGACGCGGCTCGGGCTCGGCGAGCACTTCTTCCACGGTGACCTCGACGCCGCGTGGCGCTACCAGCTCGCGCCGAGCGGCGTCTCGCTCGAGCAGCTGCGCGCCACCCCGGAAGGGATCCGCGTGCCACTGACCACGCAGCACCACAAGCACGCCGTGGTCGACGACGCCGGCGTGCCCCGGGGATTTCCGACGCCGACCCGCAAGATCGAGCTCTACTCCGAGACCATGCAAGCCCACGGCTACGGTCCGCTCCCCGCGTACACCGAGCCGCTCACCAGCCCGCGGTCGCGGCCCGACCTGGCGCCGCGCTTCCCGCTGGTGCTGACGACCGCGAAGCCGCTGTGGTTCTGCGAGAGCCAGCACCGGCAGCTCGCGAGCCTGCGCCGGCGGCTGCGTGACCCGCAGGTCGAGCTGCACCCCGAGACCGCCGCCGCGCGCGACATCCACGACGGTGACTGGGTCCTGATCGAGACGCCACACGGCAGCGTCCGCGCTCGCGCGAGCCTCGACGCGCGGCTCGACCCCGGGGTCGTGTGCGGGCAGCACGGATGGTGGCAGGGCTGCCGCGAGCTCGACGAGCCGGGCTATCCGCCGTTCGGGGACGGCAGCGCGAACCTCAACCTCGTCCTGCCCCAGGGGCCGAGCGATCCGATCAGCGGCAGCCCACCGCTGCGCAGCTACGTCTGCAACGTCACGCGCCTGATCGAAGCCGCGCGCTGATCCGCACCGCGAACGACGCGCTATTCCGGCTCGTTCGCGGGGTCCGCCGGGAGGGGGATCAGGATGACCTCGCGCACGCCGCGCCCGCGCACCGACCGCACGTGCAGCTCGACCCCGTTCCAGCGGACGACGTCGCCGACCTTCGCCGGTCGCCCGAGCAACGAGAGCACGATGCCGCTGACGGTGTCGACGTCGGGATGCGACAGCTCGATGCCGAGCTGCTCGCCCACCTCGTCGAGGCGCGCGGTGCCCAGCGCGCGACGCTGGCCCGCGACCTCGTGGACCGGCTGCCGTTCGGTCGGGTTGTCGGAGATCTCGCCGATGACCTCCTCGAACAGATCCTCGTCGGTGAGGATGCCCTCGGTGCCGCCGTGCTCGTCCATGACGACCACCACGCGCGTCCGTTGCTGCCGCATGCGCGCGAGCACCTCGTCGAGCGTGCTGGTGAGCGGCATGAACGGCACGGGGTGGATCACCTGCTCGTCGAGCCCGCGGCCCTCGGTCAGGTTGCTCAGCAGGTTGCGGATCGCGACGATCCCGACGATGCGGTCGAGAGTCTCGACGTACACGGGGTAGTGCGTGTGGCGCGACGCACGCAGCGTCGCGCGGATGTCGTCGACGGACGCGTCGCGCGCGAGCCCCACGAGCCGCACGCGCGGCGTCATGACCTCGCCCGCGGTCAGCTCGCTGAACTCGAACAGGTCGTGCAGCACGTCGCCGACGTCCGCCGGAACCTCGCCCTTCTCGACGCTGTCCTCGACGATGAGCTTGAGTGATTCGGGAGTGGGCGCGCGGACGACGAGGTCGCGCCGGATGCCGAAGCCCCGGAGCACGGCGGTGCCGATCACGTTGAGGCCTTTCACGAGCGGTAGCATCGCGAGGCGCACCCAGCGCATGGGGGTCGAGACCCAGAGCGCCGTGCCGACCGCGTGCTGGAGCGCGAGCGTCTTGGGGATCATCTCGCCGAGCACGATGTGGAGATAGGTGAGGATCGCGATCGCGACCACGCTGGCGACCACATGGATCGACGCGATCGATTCGATCCCGAGGCGCGCGAGCGGCTCGACGAGGGCGAGCGCCAGGTGATGCTCGGCGTACATGCCGAGCCCGAGGCTCGCGAACGTGATCCCGAGCTGGGCCGTCGCGATGTAGAGGTCCTGCTTGCGCGGATCGCGCAGGATCGCGAGCACGGAGCTCGCGAGCACGCTGCCCTCGGCGGCGCGGCGCTCGATCGCGGGCCGCGGCACGCCGATGATCGCGAACTCGGCCGCCACGAACAGCGCGTTGAGCGCGAGCAGGATCACGACGACGAGCGCGACGATCACGCAGCCGCCTCCGCGCCGAAGACCTCGGCGAGCACGTCGGCGACGCTGACGAAGCCGATGACCTTGCCGTCCTCGCCGGCGACGATCGCCTTCGAGCTCTTCTGGTCCTGCAGCAGGCGCACGAGCCGGAGCGCGGGCTCGGTGTCGCGCACCGACGGGATCGGGCGCGTCACGCTGTCGAGCGCGGGCACCTCTCCCTGCTCCGCGTAGTGGGCCACGATGTCCTTCACCGAGACGCTTCCCACGACGTGCTCGAGCGTGCGCTCGTAGATGACGATCCGGCTGTAGGGGCTCTCGTGGGCGGCGCGCACGATCTCGTCCGGCGGGCTCGAACGCTCGAGGGCGTAGATGCGATCGCGCGCGATCATGATGTCGCGGATCAGGCGCTCCGAGAGCTGCAGGCCGCGCTCCAGCCGCTTCGACGTCTCGGTGCTGACCGTGCCACCGCGCGTGGACTCCGCGATCAGGAGCTTGATCTCGTCGGGAGAGTGAACGTGCTGGTGGCCGCCCGGCTTGATCCCGAAGGGCCGGAGCAGCAGGAAGCCGCTGCCGTTGAGCAGCCAGATGAAACCGCGAAACACCGTGGCCGACCACCGGGTGGGGACGAGCGTGACCAACGCGGTGCGCTCCGGGTACTGCAGGGCGAGCGACTTGGGGACCAGCTCGCCGAGCACCACCTGCAGCCCGGTCAGCGCGAGCAGCACGACGATCGCGGCGGTCGAGATCGCGGCCTCCGCCGAGAGCTCGAACCAGCGAGCGAGCAACGGTGCGAGATCGAAGCCGATCGTCGCCTGCGCGTAGGCGCCGGCGACGAGGCTCGAGAGCGTGATGCCGATCTGGCACGCGGCGATGTAGCGATCGAGCCGGGTGCCGTCCTCCAGGATCGCGAGCAACGTGGCGGCGCGCCGGTTACCCGCCTCGGCGAGCTGCGCGATCTGCACCCGCTGCGCCGCGACCGCCGAGAACTCGGCCGCGACATAGAGCGCATTGGCGGCAACCATCGCCAGGATCGCGAGCCACGGCAGCACGGATGAGTGCTCGTACCACACCCCGGCTGGTCCGGGGTGTCCGGGACCAGGGAACGCTCCGCCCGCGCGACGTCGCCAACGGTGAGCCAATGGTCAGGGTTCGGTCAGGACTCCGGCGGCGCGCGTGACCACGCTGGAGGCATGACGACGATCGCTCTTCACGACAAGGCGCGCGCGGGGAATCCGGTTCGCGGACGCATCAACCGCTGGTTCTTCTCGCTGCTCGATGGCTACATCCACTCGCTCCTCGGCGAAGCCAAGCAAGCGCTGTTCGCCGACCTGCCCGACACCGTGGTCGAGCTCGGCGCCGGCACCGGGGCGAACGTGCGCTACCTGAGGCCGGGGACCAGGCTCGTCGCCGTCGAGCCCAATCCGCACATGCACCCCGCCCTCGAGCGCAGCGCGCGAGCGCGCGGGCTCGACCTCGAGATCGTTCACGCGGGCGCCGAGCGGCTGCCGTTCGCGGACGCGAGCGTCGACGCGATCATCAGCACGCTCGTCCTGTGCTCGGTCCACGACGTCGACGCCGTGCTCGCCGAGGTGCGCCGGGTGCTCCGTCCCGGCGGGCGCTTCCTGTGCATCGAGCACGTCGCGGCCCCGCGGTCGACGTGGGTCGGTCGCGTGCAGCGCGCCGTCTTCAGGCCGTGGCGCTGGTTCTTCGAGGGGTGTCACACGCACCGCGACCTCGAGGCGTCGATCCACGCCAGCGGGTTCGAGCAGGTCGCGGTGGAGCGGGTCGAGGCGCACACGGTGTTCGTGCCTGTCCGACCGCAGATCATCGTGAGCGCGACGCGATGAGCGACCTCGAGCTGCGAGTCCGGATCGAGGGTGGCGGACCGGCGGTCCTCCTCCTCCACGGCTTCGGAGATTCGCTCGACTCGTTCTGGGACTGCGGGTGGGTCGCTGCGCTCGCGGGCTGCAAGGTGATCGCGTTCGACGCGCGCGGACACGGCGGCTCGCCGCGGCCATCGGCTGCGGCGGCGTACGCCGACGCCGTGCAGGTCGCCGATGCGCTCTCCGTGCTCGACCACGCGGGCGTGCGCCGCGCGCACGTGCTCGGCTACTCGATGGGCGGATGGACGGCGATGCGCCTGGCGGTCGAGGCGCCGGAGCGTGTCGCCACGCTGCTCGTCGGCGGCGCGCAGCCGTTCGGGCAGAGCGTCGAGCCGCTGCGCGGCTTGCTCGCCGGAGGC
>JAIOII010000454.1 GCA_019912685.1 Kofleriaceae bacterium | reverse complement strand
CTTGCCGCCCTTCCCGCCCGCGCGCTCCTTTGGCTCGAGCGTGATCGCGAGCGGCTGATCCGCCTCGGGCGTCACCGCCTGCGACTTGCTGACGTGCCCGTCGGCCTTGAACGTCAGGATCAGCTCGGCGCTGCCGCGCTGGAGCTGGATCGGGCCGGGCGCGACGCCCATGAGGCCGCGCGGTCCGTACACCTCGGTGCCCTCGGGCACCCCGCTCACGGTGACGGTCACGAACGACGGCTGAGGTGTCACGTCCGTGCCCGTGCCCGTGCCCGTGCCCGTGCCCGTGCCCGTGCCTGCCGCGACTTCCGCGCTCGAACCCGTGCCCGTGCCCGTGCCCGTGCCCGTGCCCGCCTCCGTGCCGCTGCTCGCAGCAACCTCCGCCCCCACCTCCGTCGTCTTCTGCCCGCGCACGACGAAGAACACCGCGCCGCCGACGACGAGCGCGCCGAGCACCACCGCGATCCACATCCCGACCCCGCGCTTCGCCGGCGCCGCCTCGACCGGCGGCAACGTGCTCGCGTCCATCGTCGCCGCGCTGCCGATCGCCGACGCCGGCCGCACGCCGGTGCGCGGGGTCGCGTAGATCTGCGACGACGTCGACCTGGGGATCGCGATGCCCGACTCCTCGGCCGCCTGCTCGAGCGAGCGCACCGCGGTCACGAGGTTCGCCGGCCGCTGCGCAGGATCCTTCTTCAGCATCCACGCGATGCCCGCGTCGACCGACGTCGGCAGATCCGAGAAGTGCGCCGACGGCGGCACCGCCTCCTCGTTGAGCTGCTTGAGCAGGATGTCCATGTAGTCGTCGCCGTCGAACGGCACCATCCCGGTCAGCATCTTGTAGGCCATGCAGCCGAACGCGTAGATGTCGGTGCGGTGATCGACGTCGCGGCCGCGGCACTGCTCGGGGGACATGTAGTACGGCGTCCCGATCGGCGCGCCGGTCCGCGTCTTGTGCATGCTGCCGGCCGTGCCGAGCAGCTTGGCGATGCCGAAGTCGAGGAGCTTGGGGAAGATCGTCGCGTCGGGCTCGCGGACGAGGAAGACGTTCTCGGGCTTGAGATCGCGGTGGGCGATGCCCTTCTGGTGCGCGGCGTCGAGCGCCTTGGCCAGCGAGCGCAGGATCGGGACCGCCTCCTCGAGCGCCATGCGCCCGACCTGCGCGAGGTGCTCGTCGAGCGTCGCCCCGTCGAGCAGCTCCATCACGTAGTAGTGGCGACCGTCCTCGAGCTGCCCGAACGCGAAGATGTCGATGATGTTGCGATGGCGGATCTGGTTGACCGCCCGCGCCTCGGCGACGAAGCGCGACACCATCTCGGGGTCGGCCGAGAAGCGGCGCGACAGGATCTTGATCGCGACCTGCTTGCCGATGAGCGGGTGCACCGCCCGGAACACCGTGCCGAACCCGCCCTCACCGATCTTGTCCTCGACGACGTACTCGCCGACCTTGGCGCCGGCCTCGAGGTCCGGCTCACCCGGTGCGTGCAGATCTTCGGTAGGTCCGGCGCTCATCTCCCCTGCTCTTCGATCTTCCCGTGGGTACCCCCGCGGGTCAAGGCGACCTGGAGGTGGCCCTTGTAGGGCCACCCCCAGGAGATCAGATTTCGTGCGTTCCTCACGTCGCTTGTCCGCCGCCGCTCGCAGACGCGAGCGCCGTCGGGCTCCGCTCGGTCCGCACAGGAGCAGGACCCGGGCCAGGTCGAACCGGTCAGTTACGCGTGCGGGGAGTCTCGAAAGTCGACGTCGACCTGGGGTGTTGACGGTCTGACGCCGAAAACGGCGACGGTCCGGGGCCGTTTGCGGCACCCGGACCGTCCGTTCACGGCCCTGTGAATCCGAGCGATCCGCTCAGAAGCTCGGCTCGCCCATCGCCGCCGCCGGCTCGGCCACCGCGGCGTCGTCGGCGACCATGTCGTCCTCGTCCTCACCGTCGGTCTCGACGTCCACCGTGAGGCGCTTGTAGGCACCCAGGCCGGTGCCGGCCGGGATGAGGCGACCCATGATGACGTTCTCCTTGAGGCCGCGGAGGTAGTCGACGCGTCCGTTGATCGACGCCTCGGTCAGCACCTTCGTGGTCTCCTGGAACGACGACGCCGAGATGAACGACTCGGTCGACAAGGACGCCTTCGTGATGCCGAGGAGCAGCGCGTCGCCCTTGGCCGGCTGACCGCCCGCCATGATCACGCGCTCGTTCTCCTCGTCGAAGATGTGCTTCTCGACCTGCTCGTCGACCAGGAAGTTGGTGTCGCCCGGATCGCTCACGGTCACGCGACGCAGCATCTGGCGAACGATCACCTCGATGTGCTTGTCGTTGATGCGAACGCCCTGAAGGCGATAGACCTCCTGGATCTCGTCGACCAGGTACTTGGCCAGCGCGCGCTCGCCGAGCACCCGGAGGATGTCGTGCGGGTTCGCCGGACCGTCCATGAGCGCCTCACCGGCGCGCACCCGGTCGCCCTCGCGGACCGACAGGTGCTTGCCCTTGGGGATGAGGTACTCCGACGGATCGCCGACCTCGGGGATGACGATGACCTTGCGCTTGCCCTTGGTGTCCTTGCCGAAGTGCACCGTGCCGTCGATCTCGGCGATGACGGCGTGGTCCTTGGGCTTGCGGGCCTCGAAGAGCTCGGCGACACGCGGCAGACCGCCGGTGATGTCCTTGGTCTTCGTGGTCTCGCGCGGGATCTTGGCGATCACCTCACCGGCCTCGACGAAGTCACCGTCGTTGACGAAGAGGTTGGCGCCCACCGGCAGGAAGTACTTGGCCTCGTTGTCCGAGCCCGGGATCTTGACCGCCTCGCCGTCGTCGCCCTTGAGCGAGATGCGCGGGCGGCTGTCGGCGTCCTTCGACTCGATGATGGTCTTGCGCGACATCGCGGTGACCTCGTCGATCGACTCCTGCATGGTGACGCCGTCGACGATGTCGCCGTAGATCACGTGACCCGCCACTTCCGTGACGATCGGCATGGTGTACGGGTCCCACTCGCTCAGGAGCTGGCCGCCCTTGACCTTGTCGCCGTCCTTCACGAGCAGCTTGGCGCCGTACTGGAGCCCGTAGCGCTCGCGCTCGCGGCCGAGCTCGTCGGTGAGCACGACCTCGCCCTGGCGGTTCATCACCACCCAGTGGTCCTTCTTCTTCACCACCTGGACGCTGTTGAGCTTGATCGTGCCGTCGTTGCGGGCCTCGAGCGAGGACTGCTGCGTCCGACCGGTCGCGACGCCACCGATGTGGAAGGTACGCATCGTGAGCTGCGTGCCCGGCTCACCGATCGACTGGGCGGCGATGACGCCGACCGCCTCACCGATGTTGACCATCTGGCCACGCGCGAGGTCGCGGCCGTAGCACAGGGTGCAGATGCCGCGGCGGGTCTCGCACGACAGGACCGACCGGATCTTCACGCGGTCGATGCCCGAGTTCTCGATGATCTTGACGTGATCCTCGGTGATCTCGCTGTTGTTCGGGACCAGGACCTCGCCGGTGTACGGATCGACGATGTCCTCCATCGCGGTGCGGCCGAGGATGCGGTCGCCGAGGCGCTCGATGATCTCGCCGCCCTCGATGAGCGGCATCATCTCCATGCCCTGGCGGGTTCCGCAGTCGAACTCGCTGACGATGTTGTCCTGCGACACGTCGACGAGGCGGCGGGTCAGGTAACCCGAGTTCGCCGTCTTGAGCGCCGTGTCGGCCAGACCCTTGCGGGCGCCGTGCGTCGAGATGAAGTACTGGTGGACGGTCAGGCCCTCACGGAAGTTGGTCGTGATGGGCGTCTCGATGATCTCGCCCGACGGCTTGGCCATGAGGCCGCGCATCCCGGCGAGCTGACGCATCTGCTGCTGCGAGCCACGAGCGCCCGAGTCGGCCATGACGAAGATCGAGTTGAAGGACGGCGCCTTCTTGTCGGCGACCTTGGCCTCGGGGTCCTTGAACTCCTCGGTCGAGATGTCGCGCATCATGTCCTTGGAGATCGCCTCTGCGGCCTGGGCCCAGATGTCGACCACCTTGTTGTAGCGCTCACCGTCGGTGATGAGACCTTCGGTGTACTGCTCCTCGATCTCGGTGACCTCCGTCTTGGCGCTCTCGAGCAGCTTCACCTTCGACGGCGGGATGACCATGTCGTCGATGCAGATCGAGATGCCGGCGAGCGTCGACATCGTGTAGCCCATCGTGCGCAGCGCGTCGGCGAGGAGCACCGTCGCCTTCTGACCGCACTCGCGATAGACGAGGTCGATCAGCTCGGCGAGCTGCTTCTTGCCCATGACCTTGTTGACCGCCTCGAACGGGATCTGCGGCGGGCAGATCTCGTAGAGCAGCGCGCGGCCGACCGTGGTCGACACCAGCTTCACCAGGCCGTCGCCGCCCTGGTGCGACGCCATGCGGACCTTGATCGCCGCCTGGAGGTGGACCTCGCCGTGGTCGTACGCCATGCGGATCTCGTCCACCGACGAGAACACGCCGCGCGTCGGCCGGCCCTTCTTGTCCTCGCGGTACTCACCCTTCGCGAACGGACGCTCGCGAGTCATGTGGTACAGGCCGAGGACGATGTCCTGCGACGGGACGATGATCGGCTTGCCGTTCGCCGGCGACAGGATGTTGTTCGTGCTCATCATGAGCACGCGGGCCTCCATCTGCGCCTCGATCGACAGCGGCACGTGGACCGCCATCTGATCGCCGTCGAAGTCGGCGTTGAACGCCGCGCAGACGAGCGGGTGCAGCTGGATCGCCTTGCCCTCGGTGAGGACCGGCTCGAACGCCTGGATGCCGAGGCGGTGGAGCGTCGGGGCGCGGTTCAGGAGCACCGGGTGCTCCTTGATGACCTCCTCGAGGATGTCCCAGACCTCCGGCCGCTCCTTCTCGACGAGCTTCTTCGCCGACTTGATCGTGGTGACCAGGCCGCGCTCCTCGAGCTTGTTGTAGATGAACGGCGTGAACAGCTCGAGCGCCATCTTCTTGGGCAGGCCGCACTGGTGCAGCTTGAGCTCGGGGCCGATCACGATGACCGAGCGGCCCGAGTAGTCGACGCGCTTGCCGAGGAGGTTCTGGCGGAAGCGGCCCTGCTTGCCCTTCAGCATGTCGGACAGCGATTTTAGCGGGCGCTTGTTGGCACCGGTGATAACGCGGCCACGACGGCCATTGTCGAACAGGGCGTCGACGGATTCCTGCAGCATCCGCTTTTCATTGCGGATGATGATGTCCGGGGCGCGCAATTCGATCAGGCGCTTGAGGCGATTATTGCGGTTGATGACGCGGCGATAGAGATCGTTCAGATCAGAGGTCGCAAACCGGCCGCCATCGAGCGGCACCAGTGGGCGCAGCTCGGGTGGAATGACCGGGATCACGGTCATGATCATCCACTCGGGACGATTGCCGGAGGTCATGAAGTTTTCCATCAGCTTGAGGCGTTTGGCGTACTTCTTGAGCTTCAGCTCCGAACCGGTTTCCTTCATGTCGATGCGAACTTTTTCGCATTCGGCAGCCAGATCCATATTGATCAGGATTTCGCGCACCGCTTCGGCGCCGATGCCGGCCGTGAAGGCGTCTTCGCCATAC
>JAIOII010000453.1 GCA_019912685.1 Kofleriaceae bacterium | reverse complement strand
GCGGTCGCGGAGCTCGTCGTCGGAGGACGCGCGCGCTGTGCTCGCCGCCAGCGCTGGCTCGCCGCACCTCGTGTACAGCCGGTCAAGGAGGGTCACGAGCTCGCCATGGTCCATCGTCGCGAGCGCGTCCTCGCTCACGTCCAGATCCGGATCGATTTCCGGCCTGCTCATCGGGTCCTGTCCATCGGTTGGAGCTCGTGACCCTACCCGGGGAGGTTTCGGCCGTGGCGAAAGCGCAACATCGAGCCGCTCGTTCTCGCTGGATGTTGCGGTTGCGTGTCCGGAAGCCGCCTCCGGTGCTCTCTGCGTCCTCATTCCCTGCTACGCGTCCCCGACGGAGCGGCACAGGAGCGCGGCGAGCTTCGCCTGCTGGAACCTCGCCTGTGCCACGGCATCCACCCATCGCGCGTCGGTCGCACCGCCATCATCGAGCGTTCGGCGCTGCGAGAGGATCTGTTCCTCCTCGGAGCGGTGGACAGCATCGAGGAGCTGAAGCCTGAGCTCCTGCAGACCCAGCTCCCGAAATGGACGCATGTGGGAGTTCGTCATGATGGCCTCTTGCTGTCAGCGTCGGGCGGCGCCTGCGCCGGCGCCTGGCGCGGCGTGGGACGCACGAAGGCGTAGCCGCTGATGAGGAACATCGCAGGGAGCATCGACACGAGTAACTTGTCGCTCTTGCGCTCGAACCAGGGCTCGTCGTGCTCCGGCGGATCAACGACGAGAAGAAGCAGAGGCACCAGTCCGGCCATGATGAGCAGCGCGGGCCATCGACGCGCGGTCTGTGATGCCAGTGCGCCGATCGCAACGATCATCGACAGGCTGAGCCCGCCCATGTACAGGTTCAGCGGCGACCGGCGAATCGGACTGGAGGGCGCCGTGAAGATCGTGGGCGCGAACAGCAGCAGTACGGTTCCGGCAACGGTCACCAGCAACCAGGGCCACGTGGACGGGCCGGGTTCGCTGTCGCCACAGGGAAGCGCGTGCCGCCGCGGTGTCGTAGGAGTCAAGAACCAGATCACCACGAAGGCGACCCCGAGCAGCCCGACGAAGATCAAGATCGGCACCATCAGCTCACGCCTCTCCGATCCCGCGAGAGAGGATGGCCGCGAGCTGCGCCTGCCTGGTCCGCTTCTCGGCGGCGGCATTGATCTCCTGCGCTCGGCGCTCCTCCTCGGCGTCGAAGGGGACCGGTCCGATCGGCTCCCCGAAGAGCTCGTGGCGCAGGCGAGCGAACTGGACCCGGGTCTCGTGCGTCACGGCGATCGGCATTCGCCCCTCGTCGATGTCCGCCTCGGCCGTCTCGATCACGACGTCGAGGAGCCTCTCTCGCAGCAGATCCGGATCTCGTGGCAAGGGCCTGTCGATCTCATCGTCCAGGTCGTCCATCACTCCACCTCCGGGGCGTCATTGCAGAGCATCGCCGCGAGCACCGCTGCCTGGACCGACACCTGCTTCTCCCACGCCTCCAGGTCCTGATCATCGAGTAGCTCGTGATCCCTCGACGGCATGGCCGCGCGATCGCGCACGAGCTCGCGCAACCTCCGAGTCGCCTCCTCGATCTGCATCACGCCCGTGGCCGGAACGCAGCCACACAGGATCGCGTCCTCTGCTGCCTCGTGGATCGCGTCGAACAGCATCTCGTGCCGCTCGAATGTCGTAATGGTGTCCTTGTTCATACTGCTCCTATCGCCGCCGCCGCGGCGCGGTTTCGATCGATCGGCAGGTCGGTCCGGACTGACGCCGCTCTAGTCTTCGAGCCCTGTCGTGTCCGGGATCTCGCCGCCGCCGAGGTCGGCGACGTCAGCGCCGGGATCCTCGAGCAGGTGCATCGCGAACGGATCCTCTTCAACGAAACCTTCCCCGCCAGAGCCCGAGCCGGGCCGAGCCGCGTGCTCGGCGCTGAGAGCGCTCCCTCGCCGCCGTCCACCCGACCGCGAGGCCGGTGCACCCGGTGGACGCGTCCGCTTCGGAATCGGTCCGAGCAACGCTTCAAGTGTCTTCGGTCCCGCGATCCCGTCGATCACCAGGCCCTTCTCTCGCTGCTTGGCAGCCACATCGAGTGCGAACTCGTCCGTGTCGGCTCGGAATGAGCTCAGGAACCGCGGCGCCTCGGGATAGAGCGACATCCAGCGCGGGTTCTTGCGCATCGCACGAACGAGCTTGCGCCCACTGAGCTGGGGCCGCGTGTCCGGCGTGCTCAGCGGCTCGACCGTCACGCGCGCATCGTAGAAGTCCTCGCCCGAGTGCGCCTGATCGAACACGCGGTCCGCGTAGTCGCGGACCTGCAGCCCCTCGGTGCGGGTCCGCTTTCCGGGGGCGCCCTGGCTTGGAACGGTGTCGCGGTGGTCCTCGGACGGGCTCTCCCGTCGGTCTCTGCTCATGGACATGTTCATCTTCCTTCGTGGCCTCGTCGGCGCGCGCGACTGTCGCGCTCGTCGCGTCTCCTGATGCGCGTGCTGATCTTCGCGTCACGCGCCGCGTGCGATGGCCCTGCGCCTTGCGACGCACGTTCTCTCGCGGTCCAGGCCACCCGCACCTCCTCGAACAGCTCGTCGTCGTTCATCTGCGCCACCCGCGACGGGCTGATCGCCGGCGACCCGCACTCGCTGCGGTAGCGCACGAGCAGGTCAGCAAACAGAAGGCGGTAGACCGAGTCGGCAGACGAGCGACGAGCCTTCCTGGGACGCACACGTCCTCGCTTCCTCGCACCGGCCCGTCGTGCCTGTCGCGGGCGTTCTCCCTCGCTCCTGGCCACGGCGAGGCCGATCACCGCGAGCCTCGCAGCATGAAGGTGACGCCCGCGATGATCGGACCGGACGCGAGCAGGAACCCGCTGTCTCCCGTCGCGCTCAAGATCGCATAGGTCCCGATCGTCACCATGATGCCGGCCACGAGGAGCACGAGCCCGAGCCGGACGACGCGCCTGCGCACGCCCTCGATCTCGTCGCGCGAATGCGGCGATTCCACGAGCGGCGCGATGCGCGGCGTCGTCGCTTGTGCCGCGCCTTCGGGCGTGACGTAGAACGCGTGCTTCCTCTTGCCGGGAATGGTCGTGATCAGGTCGTTCGCCGTGGCCGGGTTCGGGTTCACCGACATGGTCGCTGGATCCCTTGCGCTGTCCTTCATGCCGCCCTTATCGAGGGTCTCCGGCGGATGTTGCGTCGCCGCGTAAGCCCTCGATCTCGTAGCCGATTCTCGGCGTCATCTCCGGATCACACGCTTCGACCACGCACCGAGCACACCACCGATGCGCGGTCATGAAGCCGGCGAGCGCCAGCCGCGCCACCGCCCACCCACCCGACAAGCCGCCTCCGACGCCGCAGCAACAGGACCACCACCACATCGGCAGGCCCGCAGGCGCGTCAATGTAGAGGTGGCCGACGCGCGCTCTTCCGAGCTCCCACGCCGCAGCGAGGACCTCGTCCGCGTCCGCGCCATGAACCTGCCACTGGCCGATCACCATGACCGCACGCTACTGCTCGATCGGCCCGGGCTGTCGAAAGCGCAACCTCCGCCGGTCGAAACGCTCCGCGCGTTGCGGTTGCGGCCGGACAACTCCACGTCAGTCGTCGTCCCAGCTCCAGCCGCCGCCGCTATCCGAGCGCTGTCGGTGTGGTCGTCGTCGTCGTCAGGATCCTCGAGCTCGCCCCTTCCGGGTTCGTGCTCGGCCGGTGGCGGAGATGCGTGTCATCGACGGCGACGCGAGCGTGCGCCGCGCGCCACCTACCCTTGTGGTCTCCACAGTCGCCGCCGCGCTCGACCTCGGCGGCGAGTCCCTCACCAACTCCCTCGGCGAAGTCCTCGCCCCACGTACCTGTTCACGGCCCGTTCATTCGATGCCGCGTCCTTCGTCGTCGTTCCTGGCGGTCTCTCGCTCGACGACGCGAGCACGCGGGACCTGAAGCGCCTCGATGCGCTGGAGCTGCGCATTGAGCCAGTCAACGGTCGCCTTCGGCCGAAGGCAATCCACGGCCAGCAGAACGTCGTCCCGTTCGTAGTAGATCCATGTCGTGAGCTCGTCCCTCCCGGGATCCGGCTCGTGCGGGCGATCTGGTTCACCTGGTATGCGCGAAGGTGTCTGCCGGAACCGTCCACCAAGCGGTGCCGGCGCTTCCGCTCGCCATGCGAGGGCGATCCGCCTCGTCGTGACACCCTCGGGACGGATGCGCACGAAGTCGCTCATCAGGACGTTCGCCACGAGGACCACAACGGTGCCCAGCTGCCAGTGTGCGAGGGCGATTGCACGGAAGGGCTCGTACACGATCGCGAGCACGACCGTGGACAGCGTCATAAGCAACGTGAGGATGAGTGCTGCCGAAGAGAGCATGAGCGCCCACGAGCTCCGGTTGCGCATCCACAGCATCGCGCCGAGCAGAGATGGGCGGGGCAGCAGGTGAGTCTTCACAGCGGGACCGTGCTCAGTCGAAGCGCGTGTCGCAGTCGTCGTCGCAGAGGGGGCCCTGCTCGAGAAGGTCGATGGCGCATTCTATCTCAGGTACCGGCAGCTCCTCGAACGGTCGAGACACCGGTTCGTCGTTCTCGAAGACCCCGAGCTTGATCGCGGTAAGGAGCTCCTCGAGTTCGGCGCGGCGCGCGAGGATGTCGACCCGATCGCGGCGGTAGCTGTCGAGCTCCTTCTCGCTCCGTGCGTACTGGATGCTCTGGTCGTACTTTCGCAGCTCCTCGTCGAGCGCCCAGATCCGGTCCGCGACCTCCGCCCCAAGGTTCTGCCCGTGCTTCTTGTCGGCCTCGTGTACTCCTGCCAGACCGCCCCGTGAGCTGAACGCGGTCGCGGGCATGGCGCCGGCGAGGCTTGCCTCGGCCATCAGATCGACGAGGCTCATCGCGCCGTACGAGCCGAGCATGCCACCGGCGATACCAGCGAACATCGAGACGACGACGAGGGCGACTGGATTGGCCGTGGCGGCCGGCACGAGAGCCGATGCGATCCACACGGCTCCTTCAGCGGCCAGGACCCCGCCCGCGAATCCCGCGAACTCGCGCGCCATCGCGTGGAGCTTGTCGCCCTCATCCGCTTCGACGATGTTGTAGTAGGCCTCCTCGAGCGCGACTCCGCCGAATGCAGCCCCGGCGACGACTCCGAACGCGCCGACTGCGGTGACGGCGCCGCGCGGGCGTCCGGCACTGCGGATGATCTCCATGGAGACCTCTTTCGACCGTCCAAGCTCCGCCAGTCGCTGACGGTAGACGGCGGGATCCCCGCCCGCGTCGAGCGCCCTCGCGTGCTGACCCCAGAGGGGCGAATCCGCATCCAGACGAGCGCGAACGTCGGCGAGCTCCTCCGAAGTCAGGTCCACCGTCTTCTTCGAGAACAGCCCCCGCTTCGTACCCTTGCCGCGGTACTGACTCAGCAGCTCGTCCGTGCTCTTGGCCTCGAGCTCGGAGAGCGACTTGCCCTCCTCCTTGAGCCGGCGCGAGACCTTCTTCGCACCCGTGGAGATCTTCCCGCGCGTGTCCGTGAGAGCATCGTTCCGTCCGTTGGCGGCGAGGCTGCGTCCCACCAGATGATGCAGCTTCCCGGCATTGACGTCGGCCTCGATGCGGTTTGCGAGCATCTTGACCGGAATGGCGTAGTTCCCGATGCGCAAGACCCCGTTCCGCATGGCGTTCAACGCTGGCCCGCCTGCACCATCGACCTTGCTGCGCAGCCGCTCGTCCTGCCACGGCGCCTCGCCCTTGCTCTGGTCGCGCAACACGGAGTCCGGTGTGTGCGGCGTGTCAGCGCCGTCTAGCATCGAGCTCGGCGCGACCGGCGCTCCCGGGAGGAGCGTGCTCGCCGCCCCCGCGTACATGTTCGCCGCCGCGGCGAACGCATCGATGGACTCCGGGCCGATCACCCACTCGCTCTGCTCGCGCTCCTTGTGGCGCGCGATGAAGCCGAGGAGGAAGCCGCGACGCGTGCAGGGGTGGATGCGGTACGGCCCCGCTTCGCCCGGACCGAACTGGTGCGGGTGAGGCATGCGGTCCATGGCGCTCAGCCGCGCCTGATCCACCTTGATGTAGAGCTCGATGCCCTGGAAGGCGTTGTTCTCGTCCACCTCGGGCAGGTCGCCGCGCGAGACCTCGCTGTTCAGGTATGCATCGCGCTTGGCCTTGGCATTCCCGTGCAGGCGCTCTTCGACCAGCTTGCCGACGATCGGCGTGTCGGCGTGCCGCGGGAACAGCTCGTCCGACACCTGCTCGATGAAGTCCTCGTCGTGGTGGTCGCGCAGGAACGCGTACGCCGCGTCGACGAGCTGCGGCTTCTTCCGCAGGGCCACGGCGATCGTGTGCGGAAACCCGTCGGTCAAGACATCGACGAGGTCAGGTGGCAACACGGGGTAGTCCGACGTGGAGGGCAATGGCTTCGCCGCTTTCGTTGGCGTCTCGTCGTCGGGGCGGAGCGTGATGTCGGGCGCGAGGAACTGCTGGATCCCGAGCATCTTGCGCATGCTCGTGCTCGGGTATGCCTTCCTGCACAAGGCGTCGACGAACGGCAGTCCCCGCCGATCGCGCAGAAACTCGAATGCGGCCTTCAGCACGTCGCCATGCTGCTTCGTGACGAGGTCCGCGACCTGGCTCACGTCGCCGTCGAGCAGCACCGAGTGCATGAAGGGCGGTAACAGCGCGCCCGGATCGATCTTCCCCGTCGGCAGCGGCTTGCGCTGGACGACCGAGGGTCCGGCCGCTCGCGGCTGGCTCCAGCCGAACACGTCGCGGTCGATCTCCCGCTGGTGGTCGGCCGCGGCGGCCGACCGCTCTTGCGATCCACGCTTGGTGTCGTCGTCGGCCTCGCGCGGCAGAGCCGCTTCCGGCCGGGCCTGGAGGCTCCGGGTCGTCGCACCCGCGCCCGCGCGGCCCCCACCCGCCGCGCTCGCCCGCGACGCAGGCGTCGTGGCCGGTCCCGGCGGATGCGGTCCGTGCGCCGGCCCGCTCATCGCGTGTCCTTCGCCTTCCGCTTGCCCTCGAGCTCGTCGACCTGCTCGAGGTAGTCGCCGAGGAGGCGCCTCATGTACTGCGTGAACGCCTGGCGGCTCAGCCCGACACGCTCGGCAGCGTGTGTACGGTTCCTCGTCTCCAGCCACGCGCGCAGCCGCTTCTCGGCCTCGCGCACCTCCTCCAGCGTGGCGAACCGGTGTGCCGCGAGCCGGCTCATCCACGGCTCGCCGAGATCGCGGATCCGCACCGGCGAGCCCGCCTCCATCATGAGCCGATCCATCATGCGCAGGATCTCCTGCCCGCGGCTCGCGACGTCCGGCATCACCAGTGTGTGGCCCTGGCCGAGCTGCTGGAACGCGCGCTGGCTGTCGGCGTGGGTCACCGAGGTGACGATCGGCCGCAGCTTCAGCTGCAGGCCCTCGCCGGCGAAGAGCTTCTTCGCGAAGCTCGCCGTCACCTTGCCGACCTGGCTCAGGTCGACGAACACGGTGCCGAAGCCGGCGGCGTCGAGCCTGGCCTCGGCGTCACGTCCGAGCTTGGACGTGAACGCGACGAACGGCTGCCCGCGACGTCGCGACGCCTCGTGGATCTGCCGCGCCAGCCACTCCTGGTCGCTGTCGCGCGGCCCGACAAGCAGGAGCGGGCCGTCCTCTTGTACCAGCCCGAGGGCACGGTCGATCTTCTCGTGCGCATCGAGGCCGAGGCACCAGGCGAGCGGCTCGATCATCTGCGTGAGCCGCCAGTCCATCGCGAGCACGCTGGCGTCGCCGAAGTCGATGCGCATCCCGCTCGTCACCTGGAACCAGTCGTGCTTCGTCTCGTAGTTGGCGTGCGTGCCGTTCGTCGAGCCGGCGTCCTCGCACCACAGCAGGTCCTTCCGCCACTCGAACCGCGCGTGCACGAGCGACATGCCCTTCCTGGGGCTCGGCAGGCGCACGTCGGCGCGCGGCTCCTTCGG
This sequence comes from Kofleriaceae bacterium, assembly GCA_019912685.1. Classification (GTDB taxonomy): domain Bacteria; phylum Myxococcota_A; class Polyangia; order Haliangiales; family Haliangiaceae; genus UBA2376. The sequence goes on along the minus strand of JAIOII010000453.1, from coordinate 1,127 downwards.
ATCGTCACCCGCCGGCTCGCGGCCGACCGTGTAGCTGGCGATCGACGGCAGCTCGATCTGCTCGCCCGTCCCGCGGAGGCGCAGGTGCGTGATGCGGCTCTGCGCCGCCGCGCGGTACCGCGAGGAGCCCGTGAGCTCGTTCGTCCCCTTCGGGCCCTTCTTGGTTCCCGCGTGTGTCGTTCGCGGACCGCGCATCGTCGACTTCTTCTCCATGGCCGCTTCACACTGCCATCGGCTTCGCGGCCGAAGTGCCAACCGCAACGCGGCAGCGATCGATCTGGCTCTACGTTGCGGGGCCTGCCGCCCCCACCCCGTCGACCCCGGCCGCGGCAAGCGCGGCACTCCACTTGCCGAAGTGCTTGAGCGCCGCCTTCACCAGGCGCGGCTCGTCCCGCCTGGTCGCGGGCATCGAGAGTGCGTCCCCGCGCGAATGGCGCTGGCGGAGGAGGCGAAGCACATCGTCACGACCCGGCAGAGCGCGGTGCAGCCGGCGCGGCCAGCGCGTGAGCCCGGCGAGCCGGAGTGCCGCCGCGAGCGTGCCGAACCTCTTGGAGGCCGTCGAGCCAAGCCGCGACCGGTGCAGCTCCGACACCGTCATCGCGGGCTTCTCGGCGGCGAGCGCACGCATGGCGGCGAGGAGCTCCTCGTCCGTCCAGGTCCGGTGGGAGAGCTCCTCGTCGATGTCGAGCCCAGCCGCGGCGAGCGCCTTCTGCCACGTGCCGAAGAGACGCTGGGCACCGGCGCGCAGCCGCGACGGAACGTCCGCCTTCTCGAGGCTCAGGCCCTTCCGCTTGCGCAGGCGGATCATCGCCAGGACGCGGCGCTCGTCGCGGATCGGCGCATCCTCCGCCTCGGGGACGACCCTGGCGATCGCCGCGCCCACCGAGCCGAGCTTCCGCCAGATCGCCCGATAGAGCGCCGGTGCCTCGCGCAGGATCGCCTCGGGCGCCATCGACTTGCCAGCCTTGTGCCGCGCGCGCAGCTCGGTGGTCACGCGCTCGACGGTCCACCGCTGGTAGTGCGGCGCGAGGCCGATTGCTTCGCGCGCGACATTGATGCTGCCGAAGTGACGACGGATCGCATTCATCAGATCCGGATCGTCGCGCTGCATCGCCGACTCTGCGACC
>JAIOII010000452.1 GCA_019912685.1 Kofleriaceae bacterium | reverse complement strand
CCGGCGTCGTCACCCCAGGCGGGCGCGAGCACGACGCCGACGAGGAACGCGAGCAGGGCTGCCGCGGCCAGCCGCGTGCGCCGTCGAGGTCGCATGGAGCCGAACACGCGGCGACGACTGTATCCGATCGACGGCGCCGGTGTCCCGGCTCGCGCCTACCAGGTGCAGCGTTCGACCTCTTCCACCTTCGCGGCCGCGAGCACGCACTGCTCGAAGGCCAGCGACGGGACCTCGCGCTTGCAGCGCGACACGATGCGATCCGCGCCGGTGACGAGGTACGCGTCCACCCCACTCGCGCTCTGCAGCTTCTCGAGGTGAGCGGTGATCGTCGCGCAGTCGCCGAGGCCGAGCGCGACCGGGCAGTCGCGCAGCTCGCCGCGGTGCTTCGCGCGCGTGATGCACTCGCCGTCATCGGCCGAGAGGTGCGCCGCGACGCACTGGCGCCGCGCCGCGTCCGTGAACGCCGTGCGCTGCTCGCGCGGCGTGTAGTTGTCGAGGAGGAGGAACGAGAGCTGCTCGGCGATCCGGGCGCAATCGGCGGGCGGCGGTCGCACGCACAGGTTGGAGAGGCACTGGAGGCCCGGATCGCAGGATCGATCGGGACGGCAGTCGCCGCGCTCCTGGCCGGCCGGCGGTCCGGCTGCCTGCGAGGAGCGCTTGCAGCCGGCGAGCGAGGCGGCGAGGCACAGCGCGAGCAGGAGCTTCATGGGCCGGGTTCCTCCGTCGACATCCGCGCGAGCGCCGCCGCGACCGCCGGCTCCGACGCGCAGCGGGCGGACAGCTCGTCGATCGCCTTCAACGCCGTCGACAGCCGCGGCGACGCGTCGTGGAAGAGCCCGTCGACGAGGGCGGCCTGCTCACCCTGGGCCGCGTCGCGCACCTGCGCCAGCGCGTCGGCGCGCTCGACGGTCCACCGATCGATCGACGCGGCCGCCTCGCCGCACGAGCCGGCGGGCGGCAAGGTCGCGATCGCCTCGTAGAGGGTCACGACGCGTTCGACCGCGGTCGCGAGCGGATCCTTTCCGCTGCTGCCTGTGCTCGCGCTCTCCGTGCCCGTGCCCGTGCCCGTGCCCGTGCCCGTGCCCGTGCCCGATCCGGTCTTCGCCGGCTCCTCGACGACCACCGGCTTCGGCCCACACGCCATCCACCCGCCCACCACCATGATCGCGAGCGCCCGCTTCACGTCCCCATCTTCTCCATCGCCGACTGCACGGCCGGATCCTCCTGGCACGGCCCCAGGCCCTGGAAGAGCGCCTCGAACATCGGCGCGACCTCGCCCTCGTGCGCCTTCATCCACGCGTCGGCGCGATCCTCGGCGCTCGCGTCCTCGTCGAGCGCGCGGGTCCGCTCGATGACGTCGCGGTTCTCGGCGGCGACCTGCTCGAGGCCGGTCGCCATCTTCGAGCAATCGCCCCCGGCCGCGACCACGACGTCGCGCATCTTCCCGATGTACCCGACCACGTCGTTCATGAGCTTGTCGAACTCGGCGTCGCTCATCTGACTCGGCGGCGGCGTCGGATCCGGCGGCTGCGCGGACGCGGTGCCCGTGCCGTCGTCGGGCAAGGGCGCCAGCGGGCGTGGGGTCGCATCCTGCTTCTTGCAGGCGGCGACGGCGAGGAGGACGAGCACGACGTGGAGGAGGCGACTCACCCGCTCAGTGTAACACCAGGCGTTCGGCGAGCCGGCGGAGCGCGGCGTTCTCCGCGACCTCGTCGAGGAAGTTCGCGCGCAGCGCCTCGGGCAGCTTGCCGGCCAGGGTCTGGAGCCGCGCCGCGCCCACCGCCGCCACCGCGCGGGCCTCGTCGAGGTGCCCGGT
>JAIOII010000049.1 GCA_019912685.1 Kofleriaceae bacterium | reverse complement strand
CTCTCCGGCGAGCCGTGGTCGCCCGCGGCCTCCGCCGGACGCGTGCTCGTCATCGACGTGTGGGCCACGTACTGCAAGCCGTGCCGCGCGTCGTTCCCCGAGCTCGATCGGCTCGCGGCGGCGTACCCCGACGTCGACGTGGTCGGCGTCTCGGTCGACGAGGAGGACGCGGTCGTCCACCGCTTCCTCGCCGAGGTGCCCGTGCGGTTCACCATCGTGCGCGACCCGGCGATGACCGTGCGCGACGCCCCGCTGGGCATCACGCGCTTGCCCACCGTGCTGGTCGTCGATCGCGAGGGCCGCGTCCGCTTCCGCGGCGACGAGCTCCCCGAGGAGAGCTACGACGCGCTGCCGGCGCTCGTCGACGCCCTCCGCGCCGAGTGAGCCGCGCGCGGCCTGGCTTCGCGGGGCGCGCCGCGACCATCTCGACGGCCTTGTCGATCCGCCGCGCGCGCGTCTCGGGCTTCTTCGCCTCCTCGATCGCCTCGACGTGCTCGCGCTGGTGGCTGTAGCTCAGCTCGCCCCAGCGTTGCCACGCCGGCCGCGCCGCCTTGAGCGCGCGCACGAGATCGGCCGGCGGCTCGACCGTCCGCTTCTCGCCGTCGAGCTCGAGCGTCACGCGCAGCGTCTCGCCGCCCTCGAGGCCGGCGGCCTCGCGGTTGCTCTTGCGCAGCGGGATGCAAGGCCCGTTGCCCATCGACGCGATGGTGCTGCGGTACGTGTACCCGGCGAGCGTGACCTTGACCGGCGCCCGCACCTTGCCGAAGACCGCACGGGGATCGAACGGCACCGGGATGAAGCACATCGCGCCGTCGCGCACGATCGTCGTCTCGAAGGTCCTCTTCATCGCCCGGAGATTCGCGGGCTGGCGCCTCGCTTGCAACCCGGTTTCGGGGTGCGAGTGGCCTCCCGCTCGCCAAGATCGGGATGACCGCCCTCGGGATCGCGATCGGCGTCCTCGCCATCCGGTGCCGCGGACGACTCGTCGTGGACGCGGCGGCGGCTCGCGTCGCTCGGCCGTTCGTCAGTCGTCGTCCTCGTACGGATCCCGCGGCTCCTGCGGCTGCATGTGATGCGGCTGCTGTCGCTGCTTCGGCGGCTGCTGGCGCTGCATCGCGGGCCGATCGATCCGGAACGTGTCGTCTCCGGCCGATACCCGCTTGGCCTTCAGCACGTTCACGCCGCCGACGACCTTGACGGGACCCTCGGCGGAGATCTGCTCACCGCGCCGGAGCACCTGGCGCTCGAAGCGGTCGAGCCGGTCGATCGCCCCGAAGTCGATGATGAGGCGCGCGTTGCCGCGATCGGTGGCGACGAGCGCGACCAGGTGATCGGATCGTCCGTCGGGCGCCGCGACCCGCTTGGTGGTGAGGATCTCGCCCGAGACCGCGCGCGACTGGTGCATGCGGTCCTTCATCCGCCGGTCGGAGCCGCGCTCCGCGTACGCGCCGGCGCGGCCCTCTTCCCAGTCGAACCGGTCGTCGTCCCAGTCGTAGTCGTACGTGTACGGCCGATAGACGGCGTCCTCGTCCTGGACGTACGCGTCGTAGAACCAGTCGTCGCCGGTGTTCTCCCGGTCGAACGTCCCGTCGAGCACCGTTCCGCCCGCGGACGGCGCACGGTACCGCGTCAGGTCGTCCTCGCGTACGTCCTCGCCCCAGTCGTCGGTGCTCTGCGCCAGCGCGGTCCCGCCCAGCGCCGCGACGGTCGCCGCGCCGACGAGCCACGCGAGGCACGCCCGCATCCTTCTCCTGTCGTCACTCATCGAAGTTGCTCCCTGGTGAAGGTTCATGTCGCCCGCGTTGCGACCGACGTGCCACGGCCGTGCGACCGGCCACCTCGTGGGAGCGACCGTCGGCGTGCCGCGCGTGCTGCGCGACCACGACGCGCGGGAGCGCGCGCCCCGTGGCGCGCGGTCAACGAGCGTGCAGGTAGCCCGCCGGCACGCTGTAGACCGGCGCGCAGAGGTGGATCAGCTCGAGGTCGGAGAGCAGCGCGCGTTCGCCGGCGAGGAAGCACGCGAGCGGCGCGTCATCGGCGGCGCCGCGACCGAGGCGCAGCGCTTCGTGCTGCGACAGGAAGGTCTCGTCGGTCGCACCGTTCACGCAGGCCGGATCGCCGCCATACGGCGCCGCGATCAGGAACCCGCGCTCGGCAGCGCAGTGCCGCGCGGCCCGAGCGGACCACCGTCACGGCGTGGGCGGGCTGGCGGCTTCTTCGCGCGCGTCCGCGTCCCCGAGCTCGTCGGCGCGGACGTGGAGCAGGACGGCGTCCCCGATCGACTGGATCACCTCGGTCGGCACGTCGATGGTGGCGCGTCGCCAGATGCTCTTCTCGGCGCCGATCTGCTCCGTCATCTCGCGCCGGACGCTGACGCGGATCGCGTCGACCTGCCACGAGCGGCTGTCGAAGAAGACGGCCTCGACGTGGCCGATCGCGAGGCCGGCGGCATCGATGACGGTGCGGTTACGGAGCTCGTCGAGTGACATGTGCATGGTGGTCTCTCCCTCGGTTGAACGACGATCGTCGGCATCGGTCAGGCACGGCCCAGCGCGGGACGCTGCGTCTCGGCGAGCTCGGAGAGGCTCATCCCTCGGACGATGTCCATGCGGCTCACGACGCCGAGCAGGTGGCCGTTGTCGATGACCGGCAGGAGCGGGACGTCGTTCACGGTCATGGCGCGGAGCGCGCGCGCGGCGTCGTCGGCGGGCGAGAGCGGCTCCATCGCGGCGGCGAGCTCGCGCACTCGCTCTATGC
>JAIOII010000451.1 GCA_019912685.1 Kofleriaceae bacterium | reverse complement strand
GCCCCCAGCCCCGCCAGCGTTCCCGTACCAGTAGCCTCCACTCGTCGTACCCACCGTCGACATGCGCGTCCCGCCCGTGCCGTTGACCACGAGCCCCTGGTTGCCGTCCGGATCGCTCGAGGCGTTGCACGCGCCCGTACCCGCGGGCCCACCATAGCCCTTCTCGCCGTTCACCCCCGATCGGTAGTCCGCGTCGGCACCGTTGTCTCCCGCCTGCGCGTTGCAGTTGCCCCCGATGGCGCACTGCCCGGCCGTGCAGCTCGTGTCCATCTCTCCGCCGGCGCCGCCGGCGCCACCGTCCATGTCACGCGACGACGGGCTCTGCGAGCACGTGTTCGTGCCGCGACCGCCGCCCGCGCCTCGGCTCGAGTTGTCGCACGCGTCGAAGTACTGGTCGCCGTTGCCGCCGCCGGTGCCGTTCATGTACGACTGCGCGTCGACGATGATCGCGTCGTCCCCGTGCGAGCCCGCGGCGCCGTCGGCGCCGTTGCCGGCGACGAGGCGGACGCGCTCGAGGCGGAGGAGCGCCGAGTCGACGTGGATGACGTAGCTCGAGCGACCATCGCCGCCGACCGTGCCCGACGCCTGCGGACCGACGAGGATCATGTCGGCGATCGTCACCTCGGCGATGAGGTCGTGCGCGCGCACGGTCAGGTACTCGCTGTCGCCGCCGACGCCGTTGTCGAGGCCGCCGGTGACCGTCACGATGTGGCCGGCGGTCGAGTACGAGTTGCGTTGCCACGAGCTCGAGTAGCCGCCCCAGAGGCGCACGCCGTTCACCAGGCGGAGCACCTCGTTGTACGTGCCGGCCTGGATGTAGACGTTGGGCCGGCTCGTCGAGACGGCGCGCACGATGCCGTAGTTGATCGTCGCGCACGGCTGCTGCGCGGTCGTGCCGCACGAGGCGTTGTCGACGCCCGCGACCGAGACGAAGATGCCGCGCGTGACCTCGCCGTCGATGCCGTCGCAGTTCGCGTCCTGGTACATGCCGTCGGGATCGTCGGTCGTCGACGGCGGCTCGCAGGCGCCCCACCCCGTCGCGCCCTGACACGTGCGCGTGCCGGCGCACGTCGTCGCGAACGGCGTCATGATCGTGCACGCCTCGCTCATGCCCATGTTGGTCGCGTCGCAGTCGCACGCGCCGCTCGTCGGCACGCACTGCTTGATGACCGTGCCGCCCTCCGACATGTCCTGGCAGTTGTAGCCGGCGGGGCAGTTGATCGTGCGGCAGTCGCGGCCGCAGAAGCGGTCGCCGCCGGAGTACGTCACGCACCTGTCCTGGCTCGAAACCTGGACGCACTCGGCGTCGCCGCTGCACGCGCTGCACAGCTGATCGACGACGGGCACGCACACGTCGTGCACGGAGCCGGGCTCGATGATGTCGACGACGCCGAAGCAACCCCAGTCCGCGGGGCACGAGCCCCCGCCGCACAGATCGGTGCAGCGGCCGCCGGTGCCGACGAAGATGCAGATGTTCGACGTGCACTCCGCCTTGTCGAGGCACGGCTCGCCGAAGCCCTTCAGCATCGCGTCGGTCGGCGCGTCGATCGGCGGCGTGTCGCTGGCGTCGACCTCGACGGAGGCGTCTCCGTCGTCATCGCCGGTGCCGGTCGAGCTCGAAGCGCAGGCAAGGAAGAGCGCTCCCCCGAGGAGCGCCAGTACGGCGCGGAGCATGGCTCAGGACACTATCATGTGGCCTGACCGCTTCGAGCGAGCGTCATCGCGTCGCCAGCTCCGCTTCGTGGCCGAGATCGCGATGTAGTCAAGGCTGCGACCCGGGCCGGGCCGCCTCGGTCGGGCCGATCCAGGTCTCGACCCGCGGCGCGCTCACGACGGAGAGCGCGCCCCCGACGGCCGGGAGCACGCTCAGGTCGACGAGCTCGAGCGAGGGCAGCCGCGCGAGCGTCAGGTCGCCGTCGACCCGCGCGAGCGTCGGCAGCATGATCTGCAAGAGCGGCGGCGAGTCGGTGATCGTGATCGAGCCTGCCGACGCCAGCGCCGGCAGGTACACGCCGCTCAGGTTCATGTTGCCGACCAAGGTGACCGCGCCGGTGACGCGCGCCAGCGCCGGGA
>JAIOII010000450.1 GCA_019912685.1 Kofleriaceae bacterium | reverse complement strand
CACGCGGCCCTGCGCGTCGTCTCGAGGAGCGCGACCTCACGGACGCGCTCGGGCGGGGTGCGCGCGACGATCGCGCGGTAGAGCCCGGCGGCGTCCTCGATCGCGTACGGCGCCGGGGCGCCGTCGCCGGGAACGAGGAGGCTGCGCTCGGGCGCGCCGCCGTCGACGAAGCAGGTCTCGGTCGCGGGCGACGCGATCACGGTCGTCACCTCGGACCAGGGCAGGCGGAACCGACGATCGCCCGAGGCCAGGACCTCGAGCGCGTCGTCGTGGACGACGACCTCCATGCGCCACGCCGGCGAGCCGAGGTAGAGGCCGCCGAGCGCCGCGCCGCCCATGCCGATCACGACGAGGGCGGTCGAGGCCGCGCCGCCGGCGACCAGCCCGTACCCGCCGAGCGCGAGGCCGAGCACCATGGCGAGCACCGCGAGCCCGCGGAAACGCGGGCGGAAGCGGTAGCGGGCGGGTAGCGGCATCGACGGAGCGTAGCCTGGATCGCGCACCGCGGCATCGCACGCGGTATCATCGAAGCACATGTCACGCGAGCATCGCCGCGCCCGTCGCGTCGCCGTCAACATCCCGGCGATCATCGAATCGATCGGACAGCCGGTGGTGGCGCTGCATCCCACGGTCGAGGCGGTGTACCGGCGGGTCGCGCCCGACACGACGTCGATCGGCAAGACGGTGCCCGGCTCGATCCGCGATCTGTCGACCAACGGCGCGTTCATCGGGTGTGACCCGCTGCCGCTGCTCGCGCGCGTGCGCATCGGCTTCGAGCTGCCGTCGTACGGCGCCGTCGATGCGGTCGGCTGGGTGCTGTGGGCGCGCGAGGCGGACTGCGAGATCCCCGACGCGCTCGGCGATCCCGTGCCCTTGCCGCGCGGCATCGGCGTCCTGTTCGAGGCGATGCCGCTCGAGGCCCGGCAGATCGTCGCCAAGATGGCGCGCTGAACGGCTACTTGACGCGGGTGCCGGGCGGGGCGTCGGCGTCGACCGTGCCGAGCGCGAGGATGGCGTCGTCGCCGGCGGCGAGGATCATGCCCTCGCTGGTGACCCCGCGCATCTCGCGCGGCGCGAGGTTGGCGACGACGAGGACGCGGCGGCCGACGAGCGCCGCGGGCTGGAAGGCCTCGGCGATGCCGGCGACGATCGTGCGGTGGCGGCCCTCGCCGAGGTCGACCGACAGCTTCAGGAGCTTCCTGGCCTTGGGCACCGCCTCGGCGGCGACCACGTGGCCGACGCGCAGGTCGAGCCTGGCGAAGTCGTCATAGGTGATGGTCGCGGCGATCGGAGCGGGTGCGAACACGGGCTTCGACTCGTCCGGGCTTGCGCCCGGACTTCGCTCAGCCCGACCGGGCTCCTCCTTCGGGAGCCACTTGTCGAGGAGCGCGGCGCCGCGCTTGTCGTCGATGCGCGGGAACAGCGGCGTCGACTGCCGGGGCGAGAGCGCGGGGACGTCGGTGCCGAACGCGTCCTCGGCCGGCCAGCGCGCGTCACGCTCGGCGA
>JAIOII010000449.1 GCA_019912685.1 Kofleriaceae bacterium | reverse complement strand
CGCCGATCGTGATCGGCGGAGGCGCGGAGGTGGTACGAGGTCGAGCGACTCTCGCCGAGCTTCAATGGGGCCGCCGATCGTGATCGGCGGAGGCTCGGCGCCCGCACGAGGAGGGAGCCGTGACCCTCGACGCTTCAATGGGGCCGCCGATCGTGATCGGCGGAGGCACGATCACCGAGTCCGGCGGCGGACGCCTGACCTGGCTTCAATGGGGCCGCCGATCGTGATCGGCGGAGGCAGTGATGCACGCTGAGCAGGAGATCGCCATGTTGAGAGCTTCAATGGGGCCGCCGATCGTGATCGGCGGAGGCGCGCAGGCGCAGGGGTCTCCTCCGTGTCCGGTTGGTGGGCTTCAATGGGGCCGCCGATCGTGATCGGCGGAGGCGGATTGCGGTGCTCCTTCGATGGGCGACACCAGCAGCGCTTCAATGGGGCCGCCGATCGTGATCGGCGGAGGCCCGGCGGCGGCGACCCCGAGGCGCTCGTCCGCGAGATGCTTCAATGGGGCCGCCGATCGTGATCGGCGGAGGCCCGCTCACCGCGCTCCGGGGACACGGCAGATCGCGTGGCTTCAATGGGGCCGCCGATCGTGATCGGCGGAGGCCACGTCGGATGTCGGCGTGCTCGGCGTCCTCGTCAGGCTTCAATGGGGCCGCCGATCGTGATCGGCGGAGGCCTGGTGGGTGGCCGACCGGAGGCTGAAGTGACCTACTCGCTTCAATGGGGCCGCCGATCGTGATCGGCGGAGGCGAGTACGCCACGCGGTAGCTGTGGCCGTACTGCTCGTCGCTTCAATGGGGCCGCCGATCGTGATCGGCGGAGGCAGGACGAGCGCGACGCCGCAGACGTCGGAGCGGAGGCTTCAATGGGGCCGCCGATCGTGATCGGCGGAGGCGTGAACAACCTCGCGAACGACCTCATCCGCATGAGGCTTCAATGGGGCCGCCGATCGTGATCGGCGGAGGCCCGGTGAGCGGCTGACGACGAGCTGGAGCCTGCGCGCTTCAATGGGGCCGCCGATCGTGATCGGCGGAGGCACGTGGCTCGACGTGCAAGAGGCGAGAGCCAAGGAGATGCTTCAATGGGGCCGCCGATCGTGATCGGCGGAGGCACGAGACCGTCGGCGCCGTGCGGGTTGCACCGCGCGGCTTCAATGGGGCCGCCGATCGTGATCGGCGGAGGCCACCTTCACGTTCGACTCGAACGAGGCCCGGCGGTGCGTGCTTCAATGGGGCCGCCGATCGTGATCGGCGGAGGCCGAGACCGTCCGGATCGCCTGCCGCAACGCCGAGGCGCTTCAATGGGGCCGCCGATCGTGATCGGCGGAGGCCCGCTGCCCGCCCGCCCCACCACCAGAGAGAGGGAGTGCTTCAATGGGGCCGCCGATCGTGATCGGCGGAGGCGGCGCTCGATACTCCCGTTGTGATCTCTTGATGATGGCGGTCCGGATGCGAGTGATCGCGCCGGATCCGCCCGACGAGAGCGGGGACGCTCGCGGTCGCGTCCCAATAGCGGCTCGACTGAGCCATGAACACGAGGAGTTGTCGCTGCGCGAGCGGCTCACGGGAGTGAAGGAGCACCGAGCCGCTCGCGGGGGAGCGGCTGGAAGAAATGGGGTGTATTCGGTTGTGAAAGATCGCGATGGCAGCCACGCGCGTGAGCTCGCGACCGCCGCATCGACTCTACAGGATCACGACCGTACGCTCCGGGTTCTTGTAGGGGCGTCCGATCGCCGAGATGCAGCTGCTCGCTCGGCCATCCACCGGGCCCAGGTCGACGAGCAGCACCTGATCCTGCGTGTGATCGATGAGCGCGTGCACCGCGGCCGTCATGTCCACCACCTCGCGCTCGGAGAGGTCGCAGCGGAACACCGAGAACTGGAGGTGGTCCCCGAAGCCACGCATCGTCTTGTACACCGCCTCGCGACGCCGATCGTCGGTGATGTCGTACGTGACGATGTAGCGGTTCCGCACGCATCCATCGTATCAGCGCGGAGCCCACCCTCACGCTCACCTCGTCGCGAACGCGGGGTACTCTGGCAGCTCGCCCATCAGGAATCGCGCGAGCAGGCGGACCTGCACCTCGAGGATACGGCGATAGCTCACGCGGTAGCCGAACGTCGGATGCGTCACCAGCTCGTCCATCCGCCGCTCGTACGCCCGGATGAACTTGCCGCGCCCCGCCGGCGTCAGCGCCCACGCCCCTCCTCGATTGATGAAGTCAGCGGCCTGGACCGCGCCCGTGTTCACGGCCGAGAGCACCACGGAATCGACGATGATCGGTCGGAACTCTTCCATCACGTCCAGGGCGAGCGCCGGCCGCCCATACCGGGGCTGGTGATAGAACCCGAGGTAGGGATCGAAGCCGACGCCGAGCAACGTGATCGTCAGGTCCTTTGTCAGGAGGGCATACCCCAGGGACAGGAGCGCGTTGATCGGATCCTTGGGAGGTCGCCGGTTGCGTCCCTCGAAATCGAACCCGAGCCGTGGGCTGTCATTGCCCGACGCCTTGAACAGACCGCCGTACGCGTCGAAGTACAGCCGCGCCGCGGTGCCCTCGACTCCGAGCAGGGACTCGAGGCTGTCGACCTCGCCGATCCGGTCGACGAGCTCGCGCATTCGGTCCAGCACGAGCGCCGGCGCTGTTTCGGCGTTACGCCGGACGATGGTGCGCTGGTTCTTGATCTTCACCGTGACGAGCCGTCGCGCGAGCTCGAGGCATGTCTGCGGGTTGCCGGCAGCCGCGAACTGCCGCCGCCGCAGCTCGACGTTCTTGTGATCCATGCCGCGCGTGATCGCGTAGAACCAGCCGCCGCTCGAGAGGTACGAAACCGCGATCCCGCGATCCGCGAGCTCCTGGATCGCTTGCGTCGAGATCTGAACCGCTCCGAACACGCAGATCTGCGAGGTGTCGATCAGCTTCACCGACGTCTTGTCGCCCTCGCGGGTCTCGACGACGAGCTCCTCGCCGCGCCGACCGATGCGGCTTCCGGCGGTCTGGACGTACAAGGGCAACGCGTCGTCACGGGCCGGAATGAGGCGCCGCAGGCCATCGGCGTCTCCGTCGCCCCCGCCCTCGCGCAGCAAGTTGACCTCGTCGGGGAGGCAGAGGCCGACGAGCGAGCAGCGCGGGCACTTCGGACTGTCGACGAGGGGCGGCGGTGGTTCGGCTCGGCCCGCGTTCTCGCGAAGCTCCTCGAGCAGCGCCAGCGTGCGGCCGCGCAGCTCGGCGTCGAAGATGACGTCGATGCGCGTGCGGGATCCGGTGAAGTACAGGACGCCCTGGTCGACCCGATACCCGTTCTCCTCGAGCACCAGCGCCTGAGCGCAGAGCTGGACGCGTTCGGGCTCCCACGCTCCCGCCGGGACATCGGGCGCGTGTCCGCGCTTGTAGTCGACGGGCAGGACGCGCCGATCTTCGCCTTCGAGGAGATCGATGCGGGCGATGAGGCCGATCTTGGGTGCGGAGAGGAGCACCGAGCGCGCGTGGATCCGCTCGTCGCCGAGCTCGTCGGCGGCGGGCAGGCGCCCCCGTTCCGCGTTCGTGTTGCGATGCTGGAACCGGCCGTCGACCGTGTCGGCGCTGTCGGCGAAGTCGCCCTGCACCCACTCGAGATAGGCGAGCCTCGGACAGTACGTGTGCTCGTTCAGCATGCGTGCCGGTACCAGGTCGGGGACCGGGCGCAGCGTGTCGGCCGAGCTCATCGTCGTTCGCGCCTTTCGAGGCCGTGGCTCTCCGCCGTCGCCTCTCGGGAGGCGCGCCGCGGGCCTCGCGATCGCGAGGTCACGACCGACGCGTCGGTGGCTGCCAGCGGAGCGATCGATGCCGCCGCTGCGTGGATCGTTCGAATCTTCTCCGCCAGTCTCGCCGGCTCGAGGACGGCGACCGACGCCCCGTAGCCGCAGAGCCATCGGGTGAGCTCGTCGGGGGCCGTGAGCTCCATGTAGAGGACGACGCCGCCGCCCGGCGACTCCGTCAGCCGCTGCGTCGAGTGCCACCGCCGCTCGCGGATCTCGCCGGCGACCTCACCGGCGAACCAGATGCGCACGGGCTCGACCTGCTTGCGGTACCAGAGCCGGAACGCGCGCGCCAGCTCGGTCCGGCGCGTCTCGGGTCGCGGCGCGAACCGGTCGTCGGTGAGCCGCGCGCTCTGGATGCGGTGGACGGCGAAGTTGCGCACGTCGTCTCGCAAGCGGCACCAGCTCGGGACGTACAGAGCCTCCGCCGCGCCGTCCCAGTGCAAGTAGCCGGGCTCGATGAGGCGAAGCGTCTGCTCCCCGTCGGGGCGCTGGTAACCGATCTCGACGACGTGGCGGCCGTCGATCGCGCGCTCGAGCGTCTCGATCGCGTCGCGATGCCGCGCGTAGTCGATCGGCGCGAACGCGCGGACGTTCAGCCAGTCCTTGCGGTCGAGATCGAGCACCGCCTGGCGGCCCGGCGCCGACAGCTTGGCGCTCATGGTGTCGAGCATCCGCCCGAGCCTGGTCTCGCGCAGCCCGGGAGCGAGACTCCTGGCGACGAAGAGCGCCATGAGCTCCTCGCGCGTGACCCCCGACGCGCCGGGCGGAAGCCACGCGGCCTCGACGGAGAATCGGTCGCCGAGCTTCTGGATCGGGACGCCGGCCTCCTCGAGGCGATCGATGTCGCGGTAGAGCGCGCGCGGGTTCCAGCCGTGCTTCTCGGCGAAGGCGCGGAGGGCAACGCCTGTGTCGTTGCGCGCCATCTCGAGGAGCAGCGCGAGGCAACGGACGATCTGTGTGCTCCCCTTCGACCTTCGCATCGCCGATCGAGCGTACGCGGAAGGAATGTCGTCTCGCGACAAGAAGCGTCCGGAGTGGCGCCGCGTGGCTCGCCGAGTGACGCGATCACCCCGTGGCGGTGAGCGAGTTCCGCGCGTGTCGCCGCGATCGAGACGACGGAGGGTGATACGGTCGATCAGCAACGGCGGGGTCACGGGAGGGGAGATCTCGCCGGTGCGCACCTTCGACGCGGGATGACAACGTCATCACGCAGCATCGCTTGGGCGTCGAGGACCATGACCATCCAGTTCGAGTCGACCTTCGAAGATCTAACCGGGACACGTCCGTTCCCTTGGCAGCGGGCGTTGTTCGACCGCTTCATGGCGAAGCAAGTCATATTGGCATCGGGCTGGTGCGCATGTCGCAGATGACGAGCGAGTATCGGGAATGGTTCGCGCGCTTCGCGGCGGATCCCACCGACCCGTCGATGACCCCCAGACAGTGGCAGGAACACCTTGCGTTGGACGAAGTCCCGCGCTCGCGTGTGATCCGGATTCCGACCGGCTACGGCAAGACCCTTGGTGTGCTTGGTGCGTGGCTCTATCACAGGATCGAGCGCGCGGACGACCGGTGGCCGCGCCGCCTGATCTGGGTATTGCCGATGCGCGTACTGGTCGAGCAAACCGCGGACGAGGTTCAGCGATGCCTCGACCGACTTGCGATGCGATGGAAGCCAGGGGCTGGTCATCAAGGCAAAGTCGGTGTGCATCTTCTGATGGGCGGCACTGATCCAGGTGGGGAATGGAACCTCTACCCTGAGGAAGCCGCAGTCTTCGTGGCGACGCAGGACATGGCGCTCTCCCGCGCGCTGAATCGCGGATACGGGGCGCCCCGCGCACGCTGGCCGATGGAGTTCGGGCTATTAAGCCACGATGCGCTCTGGGTGTTCGATGAAGTGCAGCTCATGGACGTCGGGCTTGCTACAAGCGCTCAGCTGCAAGCGTACTTCGATGATGACGCGAGCCGTTCGCTAAGGCCGAGATTGACCTGGTGGATGAGTGCGACGCTTCAACCCGGTTGGCTGCGCAGCGTGGATACGCAAGCGCATCATTCTGCATGGACTAGCAGCCCCACGACACTCACACCCGATGCGCTTGGGTCCGGACTCGCCACGATTCAGAAGGCACTCCGAACCAACGCCATCGCAGCCACTGACCACGTTGGGTTCGCGGCAGCGATCAAGGAAGCCCACGAGCAGGTCCCCAAAAACGCCGAACACGGGCGGATCACGCTTGTAGTCTGCAACACCGTCGAGCGCGCATGTCGCACGTTCGACGCGTTAAGCAAGCTCGATGCTTCCAAGGATCTCCGACTCGTCCACAGTCGTTTTCGCCCTTCCGAGCGCGCCGAGTGGAAAGCCGCGTTTCTCGACAAGAGGGCGTGTACAGCGGGGGTGGATCGCATCATCGTCGCGACCCAGGTGGTCGAGGCCGGCGTGGACATCAGCTCGACCGCCCTCGTGACAGAGCTCGCACCGTGGTCGAGCCTGGTTCAGCGCTTCGGTCGGTGTGCTCGCTACGGGGGGGCCGGGACCGTAATCGTGGTCGATCGAGGCCGCGACGAGAAGACCGCACCACCCTACGGGGTCGAGGAGTTGGAGGCCGCAAAGTGGGCCGTTGATGCGCTCGTTGAGGGTCTCAAAGGCGTCGGAGTTGCCACCATCGAGGCGTTCGAGCGCGGACTGGACGACACAGAGCGCGAACGTCTCTATCCCTATGAACCGAATCATCTCCTTTTGCGCCGTGAATTCGACGAGCTGTTCGATACGACACCCGATTTGACGGGGGCGGATATAGACATCAGTCGCTTCATCCGTAGCGGAAACGAGCGCGACGTATCGGTCTTCTGGGTCGAGGTACGGCAACGCCGCGCGGGCGAGCGTCCGCCAGCACCACCGAACGATCGTAGGCCCTCACGAGAGGAGCTGTGCAGCGTTCCCTTCCTTGCAGCTCGCGATTGGCTATGCGGCAAGGAAACCAAGGAGAAGCGTGCGCCACGACTACTCGCGAAGCGTCGCGCGTGGGTGTGGGACTGGATCGACGGCGAGTGGACGATTGCTGAGCGTTCCAAACTGATCCCTGGTGCCATGGTCTGCGTGGCCGCTGATACCGGCGGATACCGCCGAGACCGAGGATTCGATCCCGATTCCAGCGTCCCAGTCCCCATTGTGGAAACGCCGCCAACCGCGTTGCAGGACGAAGCTGACGACCTCGAGGACAGCGAGGCGTTGAGTGCGGCGATGACGTACAAGACCGTGGCCACGCATAACGCCGAGGTGGGGCAACTCGCTTTGCAGATTGCGTCCGGGCTCGTTCCGAGCCGACTTGCTCAGCTTATCGAGCTAGCCGGTCGTTGGCACGACGTGGGCAAGGCTCACCCTGCGTTTCAGGCTATCATCGAGAAGCGAGGCGACTATGCAACGCGCGTTGATCTCGCCAAGGCCCCTCATGGCGCGTGGCAATCGCCTTGTCTCTACCGCAGCGCCGATGGAGACACACGACGCGGGTTTCGCCATGAGTTGGCGAGCTGCCTCGCTCTTTTTGCAGTCCTGCGAAGGTACGAGCCCTCTCACGCGGCTCTCCTCGGCCCATGGACGGAAGCTCTCGTTCTCATCGGAGACGGCGCGGTGCCTGTGCCGGAGGCCGAGAAGTCGCAGGCAACTGATCTCGAGCACCATGTGCTCGCGTGTACCGCGGAAGAGTTCGACCTGCTCGCTTACCTCGTGCTTTCGCATCACGGAAAGGTACGGGTCTCGCTTCACGCTGGGCCCAAGGACCAAGAATACGTTTCGCGTGACGATCGAGGACTGCCGATCCGTGGCGTTCGTGAAGGCGACGAACTTCCTTCGATCTCGCTCGATGACCGAACGGCTCTTCCCCCCTTTCGGCTCACCTTAGCGCCGGCGGTTCTTGGGCTCTCGCCCATAACGGGAGCGAGTTGGCGCGATAGGACAACGGCACTTCTCCGCGTGCACGGTTCCGGCGCACTAGCTTACCTGGAGGCGCTGCTGATCGCGGCCGATCGACGTGCATCCAAGCTCACGACGGTTGACGTGTTGTTGACTCTAGAAGCGGATGGACGTGCGCCGTGACGATACATCTCCATCACATAGTCGGGTGCGCACCCATGCCCCTCGCGCATTACCTCAAGGCCATCGGACTCTTGCGGCTCGTCGCTCAGCAGAGGGACGCTCTTGTTCGAGGGTTCTGGCGCGACCAAAGCTTCTACTTGCTGACAACCCTCGATCGAGAAGGGCTTGAGCGGTTCTTCCTTGATGACTACGCACCCACTCCTTTCGTGTCCCCATGGAACAAGGGCTCCGGTTTCTACGCGGCAAAGGACAAGGGACTCACTCCTCTGGAGAACTCGCGCGCGGTTCGTTTCGAAGCGTTTCGGCGAGGCATCGCTGCGGCGCGTGTACCCCTCGCCGCTATCACCAGCGCCGATTCAGAAGTGCGCCGACTCAAGGACCAGACTAAAGCCAAGAGGGGAGCGAGGCCGGCTCGTTCGAAGGATGACCCGGACCATAGGAGGGAGTTAGCCGCTGCCGAGCGAGAGTTCAAACGGCTCAAGGCGGATCTCTACGGCCCGCTTGCCCTAGCGTGGAGGGGACCTCATCGCGACTGGATGGATGCCGCGATGGTGTTGTCTGCTGACGGTCAGCCGTCGTGGCCTGCACTACTTGGAACGGGCGGAAATGACGGTCGTCTGGATTTCACGAACACGGCGATGCAACGCCTTGCGGATCTCTTCGACCTGTCGTCGGTGAACGGTGGCCCTACTCCGTTGGCTCGCACGATGTTGAGAACAGCACTCTTCGCAGCACCATCGGCGGCCATGCTGGACGCGCCGGTAGGTCAGTTCCTTCCAGGGTTCGCGGGCGGCGCGAACGGAACGACGGGTCCTGACGCCGAGAGCACGATCAACGCATGGGACTTCGTCCTCATGCTCGAGGGCGCCATCGGCTTTCGTGCCTTGGCGACGCGGCGGTTGGGCGTGCAAGGCGAGGCACGCGCAGCCATTCCGTTCGCGACTGCGGCTCAGCCGGTCGGGAATGCCACACGAGGAAGCGAGAAGCTTGCGCGTGGTGAGCAGTGGATGCCGTTATGGGACCGGCCAGCGAGTTGGGACGACGTGCGTTCGTTCTTTGGGGAAGGCCGCGCACAGGTCGGGCGTTCGTCGGCGCGACGCCCACTCGACTTCGCGAGAGCGATCGCAAGACTCGGAGTCGCGCGAGGTCTCTCGGGATTCGTACGTTATGGCTATCTCGAGCGCAATGGACAGAGCAACTTAGCCGTTCCCTTGGGCACCGTGGAGGTTGCGTCGCGACCGCAGGCGCGATTGATGGACGAGATCGGTGACTGGATCGACCGTCTCCAGCGCGAAGCGGACGACGCCCCCGCGCGTTTTGTTGTCTCCTTCGGTGTCCTTGCTGACGCGGTCTTCGACGTGCTGACGCGTGACGCTGAGCCCACTCGATGGCAGTCCCTCATCGCAGCGATTGACGAGGTGCAGCGAGTTCAGTCGTCCGGGACCGCGTTCAAAGTTGGTCCATGTCCGACCCTCTCGGCCGGCTGGCTCGACGCCGCCGCCGACGACTCGCCCGAGTGGCGGCTCGCGGTCTCGCTGGGGAGCGCGGCGCGCCGATACACGGGCGGGCGGCCAATCGACTCGGTTCGCGCGCACTCACTGCCGCTCGATCCGAACAAGATCTGGCGTTATGCGATCGGTGCCGACAAGCGACTCGTCAACGATCCGCGCGTCGTCATGGCGGGGCGCGATTCACTCGGCGATCTCATCGCGCTCGTCGAGCGGCGCCTCGTCGAGGCTTCGCAGCGTTCTGAACGTACGCTCGATCTTGTCGCGCCGTATGGGGCCGGTGCCAGGCTCGATGACCTGGCGCGTTTTCTCGCCGGCGACGTCGATGTGGATCGGACGGTCACGCTCGGACGCGCCCTGATCGCGGTCGACTGGCCGCGAGTGCGTTTGCGTCGTGCGCAGGCTCGCGCCCGTGAGCATCGTCCCGATGAGGCGTGGGAAGCCCTGCGACTTTGCGGGCTCCCTTTCAAGGTCCGCGAACGAACCATTGCGATGAATCCCGCGATGTTCCGGCGGCTCGCCGGTGGCGATGTCCCAGGTGCGGTCGAGCTCGCACTGCGTCGACTACGTGCGTCTGGGTTCCGTCCACCCCTCGCGGCGGCAATCGCCGACGCGTCGTCTGCACGACGCTGGGCTGCTGCGTTCGCGTTCCCCATCGACTCGTTCGTCGCGGACGCGATGGCCGACCGTTTCGAGAATCCCACTGCCACGGAGGCTGCATGACCATCGATCTTTCGCCCCTGGATAAGACCACACGACTCCTCTTCTCGATCGACCTTCATCCGGTCCAGGGAGATCGCTTTCAGCCGACTGGTTTCCCGAGCCTTGGAGCGGCGACCTATCAAACGACAGACGGGCAGAAACTCCTCGTCGAGTCTGCCCAAAGCATGGCGAACCGTCTCGAGGCCACGGTGTGGGACGCCGTGAATGAGAGACCGATCGATGCGCTCGAGGGCATCAGCCACGTCACGGTCAAGAAAGAGGGCAAGTTCCTGACCGACACGATGCTCGAGGCTCATCGGCTGAACAGCCCCTACATCCTGGAGGCTCCGAAGTCGAAGTTCGTCGAGACACTCAAGAGTGAGCTTGGGACGCTCGAGAACGGGCCGATCAACCGCAAGCTGCTGGCGCAGGCCCTCCTGAGGTACGATGTCGGAAGTCTCCTGCACGGGCTCTTTCTCGCCAAAGGCGATCTCGCGGGCGGGCGCCTGCGCGTGGCGCGGGCGCTGTCGGCGTTCATCGAGGCAAGCAACGCGCGCGTGGCCGCTTCGGGCGGTGTGAAGAACGACGCGGTGAACCCTGCGGGCGATACGAAGAAGGGCTTCGGCAACGTACCATTCGCGAGGGACGAGTTCACCGCGGAGCGGATCACCCTGTGGGTCAACTTCGATCTGGCGCAGGTGCGTGGCTACGGCCTCGGCCCGGAGGCCGAGCGCCTCTTGATCCTCCTCGGGCTACACCGGTTGCGCAAGCTCGTCGACGGTGATCTGCGGCTACGGACCGCGTGCGATCTGGAGCCTGTGACGCGCGCCCCCAGAGCGACTCGCCCTGAGGGTTTTGCGCTGCCGAAGTTGAGTGATCTCGAGGCTGCGCTGAAGGTCTCCATCGACATGAACAGGTCGGCGATGGTTCAGACGGAGACGAGTTACGACGTCAAGATCGAATCCGCCAAGAAGAAGGGTAGCGATAGCGAAGGCGATACCGAGCAAGACGAGGCCAACGGAGACAGCTGATGCCCACGCTGGTCCTGCGCTTCCCGGGCGGCCGTTATCACGCGACGCCGGGCGGCCATCACGTGAACGAGGGTCTCGTGGAATGGCCGCCGAGCCCATGGCGACTCGTGCGTGCATTGATCGCGTCAGGCTACACGACGCAACGGTGGGAGCAGATGCCGCCGGAGGGCCGCCGTCTCGTCGAGACCTTGAGCAGCACTCTCCCCGAGTACCGTCTCCCGCCGGCGGCGCTAGGACATACACGGCACTATATGCCCCTCGGCAAGCTCGAAGGCGGGCGCGAGAAGACGACACTCGTTCTCGACACGTTTGCAGACGTGGGTGACGGCGCACTGTGGGTGCGCTGGCCTGGCAGCCTCGACGAGGAGGCGCAGAAGCTATTCGATGTTCTCGTGTCGCACCTAGGCTACTTGGGGCGCGGCGAGAGCTGGGTGTTCGCGCAGTCGGTCTCGGACGCCGCTTGTCTCCCGGATACTGGACGCTCCTTTCCGCTTACGATGGGCTCGCGCAGTGTACCCGGGTGCGAGCAGGTGACCGTGACGGCGCCAGTTGATCCCCGCGACTATGCAAAGTGGAGAGAGCAGGAACTTGAGAGCTCCATGAACGAGCTCGCGCTTTCGGCGGGGAAGAAGCTGACCAAAGTGCAGCAGAAGAAGGTGGACACCATCGAGAACCTCTATCCGGTCGACCTCGTCGACTGCCTGCAGCGCGATACCTCGTGGTGGAAAGCGCGCCGGTGGAGTCAGCCGCCGGGATCGAGGTCGGTCCTCTATTGGCGGGAGAAGGGGGCGCTGCAGGTTGGGGTGGGGGCGTCGCCGCGAATCAGCGTTCCTGCTCGCGTAGAGACGATGCTGCTCGCGCTTACGACGCCAAGCGGCTCGAAGTCCGCTCTCCCGACGCCGTTGCGTACGCTCCCGCAGGCCGAGTTGCTCCACAGAGCGTTGGTCTCGAAGCTCGGCTTCGATGGCGAGCCGTGCCCGGAACTCGTGGGGCGTGGCGCCGCCGGTGATCCGCTAAAGGGACACGCGCATGCCCATCTCTTGCCGATCGATCTCGATGGCGATGAACGACTCGATCACGTCATCGTGTTCGCGCCCATGGGGCTGGGGGCGCGCGCGCAGCGCGCAGTCCGCAGCCTTCGCAGGACGTATACGAAGGGAGGCGTTGGCGAGCTTCACGTTGCGGTCGCTGGTCTCGGTGCGCTGAACGATCTCCGCGCCATCGGCGCGGGCTTGTCGAACGGGATCGAGAAGCTGCTCGGTCCACCCGGTGGCTCTGCGTCGTGGGTCAGCACGACCCCGTTCGTCCCGCCGCGCTACCTCAAGAGGCACGGTCGCTCGTCCGTCGTCGGTCAAGTCGAGGCAGAGATCGAGGCTCGAAGCCTTCCGCTCGCGAAGGTCGAAGTTCTCGAGTGGACCGGTGAGACGTTGGGACTGCGACACTTCGTGCGCCGCAGGCAGCGCGGTCCTCAACCACCGGTGGATGTTGGGTTCGCCCTCAGGCTTCAGTTCGGCAAGCCGGTCGCTGGGCCGATCTGCCTCGGGTACGGAAGCCACTTCGGACTGGGACGCTTCTCTGCGGAGCAGTCGCTATAGGTCGGGCCCACCCAGGAGCCAAGGGTCGTCCTGTTGGGGCCACACGACGGCTTTGCCGGCGTTCGGGCCCGACCTGAGCGAGCGGACGCAGCGGAACGGCGATGTTCCGTCAGTGAACGGTCTGAAGTCATAGCTTCGCGGATACCCCTGATTTCCGCCCTCTCCGGTAGGCGCCGCCACCCACTCTCCGAACAAGTTCAAGTCTCTGATCCCTTCAGGGGTGGGCCGGCGATCACAGGGGGACGGACTGCCCCGGTCGCCCCAGGCGAATCGCCGGCCATCGGTCCACCGGGCCATGCGCTCGAACTCGTCCGGCGTTGGCAGGCGCCAGCCGCGCGATGCGCAGTACGCGCGGGCATCGTCGAACGTGACCCAGGCTAATGAGCTCGCGTTGCACCGCGCGAGTTCGTTCGGCGGATCCTGCATTCCCCGGCAAGCTCCCGATTTGCGACATGACTCGTACTGCTCGCGCGTTACCTGCCCGGCGTCGGCCCAGAACGCGTCCAGCCACACGGTAACGCGCCATCGCCCTTTCCCCTCGGGAGGTCGATCGCTCAGCCAGCAGCCGCGATCGAATCCCACGTCGCAGAGGATGCTCGCACGAAAGGTTCCCGCCGGAACGACGACGACCGAAGGTCGCCAGACTTCTCGAGCGCGATAGCGCACCCCGAGTGCCACGGCTCCGATCGCGATGATCAGGCCAACCGCGACGATCCACCAACGGCGCATCTATGCCGCGTCCGTGCTGACCGTGATTCTCCTGATGAATTCGCTCCGGAGGATCTCGTTCATGAGATGCACTGCACCTTCCTGCTGCATGGCCGGCGAGGTTCGGTCATGGCCCGAGCGGCGGGCGAGCCAGTTGTTGTCCTGCGCCAACGCGCCCGTCGTGTCCGACGAGAAGACGTTGCCGGCTTCGTCGCGGGTGACCACGACCCCGAAGTCCTCGAACCCGGATGCGATCGCGATGGCGCGGAGCGCCAGGCGCAGATCGCCGAAACGCGAGACCTGTCGTCCAGCTGCAAGCCCGGCGTGCGCAAGACAAGCATCCAGCATCTCTTTGATCACACCGCTCATATGCACTCGCTCGATCTTCAGCGGGTCGAGCGGACGGTGGCGGTTCGCTCGGAAATACACGTCGAGCACGCCGTCGTATGGCGGCGCCTTGCCGCCGGAGGTGGGACGCGCCAACTGTGCAGCATCCGTAACGGTCACCGTGTCATTGATCATACGCAATCCACGACCACGCAACTCCGCCGGGTTCAGCGAACCGACGCTCTGTTGCGACAGGAAGCTCATCCACGCCTGACGGGTTTGATTCGCCTGGATCAGCGCCGCGTTGGGGACCTCGCCGGTGAGCGACTCGCGAAGCGCTCCCATGGCGGTGATGGCAGCGTCGGCTTCTCGCCGCAGCGAAGGCTTGAGCAAGGCGTGCAGATTCACGAGCGCGGTCTTGCGTTTCGACGTCTCGTCAGCGATCCCCTCCGCCTGCAAGTAGAAGAACTGGAGCTCGGCTACGCCTGAAACGGAATCCTGGGAACCGCGACCGTCGTGGCGAACCGGACGGCGGTCGTCAGACGTTGTGTCCGCCTGAAGCTCTCGCATGGGGGCTTGCAGTGTGCCCTTGATCGTCGCTTTCACCATCTCGTTGAGGGCCGCCATTCCCTCCGGGCTGACGATCGCCGGGATCGGCACCGCCCTGGGTGGTCCCTCCGTGGGCACCCACGTGTATCGAGTCCCCTTGGGCAGATCCCAGGGGATCTGCGCGGGGGCCGGCGGCACATACTTCACGCGATTCGAAAAGGCCTTGACCACACCTGCGGCGACCCGCGCGGCGATGCCGGCCGTCGCAACTTCGACCGCGAACATCGCGAGTCCCATGCCGAAGCCACCAGTCGGTGGGCTGCGCCGTTGGAACTTCTTGGTTTCTTCCTGGACCACGGTCATTGCCGCGAATTGCCTGTCGGAGAGTTTCTCGAGCTGGATCTTCGCGAGATTGGCCTGTCGCTCCAGCTCGTTCACCTTCGACTGCGGGTACGGCGCGTCGCTCTCTTGCTCGTAGCGGCGCTGCATGGTGGCTTCGCGTTCGGCCTTGGCCCGTGCCTCTCGGTCGGCGGCTTTGCGTGCGGCCTCGGCCGCGGCAACGTCGGCGCGGAGAGGCTCGCCCTCCTTGCGCGTCCATCCCCGCAAGCGGATCTCGACGCGGAGCGGTTCGATCGGCTGAAAGGCACCCGACGCGATGGCGACGAGCTTGCCCGCGTAGTCGGCCCGTCGCTGAGATTGAAACGCGATGACCACCGGATCGCCGGCGCCCTCGCGGCTCGGTCGCAGACGTGAGGGCGCCGACACGATCTGGAACGGCGGCACGTCACTCGGACGGTCACGCGCAACCTCCACCTCGACGTGCAGGTTCACGACGCTGCTCGGGTGGACGTTGAAGAGCCACACCGGCATCTTGAGCACATCGCCGACGATGGCGTCCGGGAACACGACCTCGTCGGGAGCCACCAGGTAGCGCGGCGTGGGCGGAGCCGGCGCGCGCCCGCGGTCCCGCGTGCCTTTCTCCTCCGTGCCGGGACGGCGGTTGCCACGGTCGCCGGTCAGCTTGCCACCGGTGCCCGGGTCGCCGGTCTGTCTTCCCCCGGTCGAGCCGCCGCCAACCGTCTTCTTCGAAGCGGGCCCGCTCATCGCTACCCCGCGATTGTCCGGTTCCTCACGAACGCGGCGGCGTGCGGACGCATCATTCGTCTCCCGGGACGACGATGCTTCCGGTCCGCCCCTCGATCAGGGTCATCTTCTCGATGTCCGGGTCGGCGAGCTGTCCGCCCAGGATGCGCGCGCCCCGCCGCACGTTCTCGAGCCGCGCCTTCGCGGCCTCCGCCTCCGCCTTGGCGGCATCCGCGGCGCGGTGGCGCAGCTTGAAGTCCTCGAGGATGGGCTGGTCGGCGGGGAGCGCCTCGATGAAGAGCGCGTCGGTCGGGACCACGATGATCTCCTCGAGCGGTCGCGGATCCGTGAGGACGCGGCGGTGCGTCTCGTCGAGACCCGGCCGGATCTGCTCGAGCTCCTCGGGCGAGAGATGCTCCTTCACGCAGCAGTAGTACGCCTCGAGCTCCGAGCGCGTCAGGTTGGCGAGATGATCGGGGTCGTGCGCGCCGTTCTCCGCGTCGACGTACGGGATCATCATGTAGCGCGTGACGAGGTTCGGCTCGCGCAGCGGGAAGATGGCGTAGTTGCCCTTGTAGCCCAGCGGGCGGTCCAGATCGGCGACCTGCCCGAGCGGTACCGTCTCGCCGGTCAGCTCCGGCTCGATGTCGGCGCGCACGACCAGCGGCTTGGTCCAGTGCGGAGGCAGCGGAGGGAGGGAGTCGTCCTCCTCGAGGCGATAGCGCAGCGAGCCCCCGATCACCGGCACCTTGATCTGATGGAGCCGGAAGTAGCGCTGGTCCGGCGGCTCGTGGTCCCAGATCGCCTGCATGTAGTAGAGGATGTTCTGCTTGATGTGCAGCCGCAGGCGCTGCACCTCGACCGTCTTGTCCAGGAGCGCGCGGCTCGCCGCGGCCCACTTGTCGGTCATGATCGTCAAGGTTGCCTGCTCGCGCTGGAGCTGCTCGGCGATCGCGCGTTCGTTGGCCTCGGAGCGATCGAGCGCTTCGCGCGCCGCGTCGAGCCGCGCGCGCCGGACCTCGTCGCTGTCGCCGCCGATCATCCACGAGACCACCGCCTTCACGGACTCGGCGACGAGCCCGTCGGGCTCGTTGGCGCCGGCGGCGCGCCGGATCGCGCGCTGGACGGCCTGGAACAGGACGTCGGAGTTCGCATGCGCCGACACCAGGCTGTCCTTGAGCGCCGCCACGACCTGGCGCTGGGTATCCAGGTTGGATCGCAACTGACCGACCGTTGCTTCTTCGCCGACGAGCGACCCGGTCACGAGGTCGAGCGCGGGCGCGAACGACGCGTCGAGGAGCACACGGCGCAAGATCCAGTCGTGCTGCAGGATCCACGTGATGTTGATGTGGTTCGGCCGCGGCACCGCCTGCGCGACCAGGATGACCGGCATAACGCGATGAAACCGCTCCGACACGTGGTACCGGCGCTGGAGCTGGTAGAAGAGGAACGTGACGGCGAGCTCGTCGTTCGGGTTCGTCAGCTTGCCGGTGTCCTGCGCCACGGCTTGCTCGCTTGTCTCGAAGGAGATGTCCACCGAGCGATCCGACTCGTACTCGGACGACGCCTTGCGCACCGCCTCGCGGAAGCTCTGCCGCGTATCGCTCGACGTCCGGGAGTCCTCGCCGTTGACGCTGCCGCTGACCGGCCCATAGCTCCCGCTCGCCTCGTAGCCGGTCCGGTGCTCGGCGGTGCCCACGATGTCGCGGACCGCGCGCTGCGTCGACTGCTCCTCGGAGCGAGTGACGTTGCGGAACTTCTCCTTGGTCTCGGTGCGGCGCTTCGTCGCCGTGGTCACCGTGCGCGAGTAGGTGCGCTCCTCGCGCGGCGCGAGCGTGACGGTCTTGACCAGCTTGCCGGCCTGGTAGCTCAGCGGCCGCCACACCTGGCGATACGTCGTCACCAGACCGAAGTTGATCGCCGTCCCGGTGTCGTCGGCTGCGTACACCGTGAAGCGATACGGTTCGTGCAGCTTTCGCTCGAGCTCGTCGAGGAGCGCGCTGACCCAGCGGGTGCCATCATCGCCCAGTGGATCGGGGAGGCCCGTCACGATCCCGAGTCCCTGCAACAGTCCGCCCGGAAACCGCCGCTGCTTCATCGCGGCCGGCGCCTCTCGCGCCAGGAAGCGCGCTTCACGTCGCAGGACGTCCGTCGAGCCGGTGCTGCCGTTCGACGGGCGACCGCCCTGGCGAACCACCTCGTCGTGGAGCTGCGCCGCGGTCTCGACCGCCTCCTCGTCGATCAGATCACGCCACACGTCCTCGAACGGGATGTGGATCGCGTGGAAGTCGTGGAGCGCCGGCGCGTCGGAGGGGCCGCCGGCGACCTCGAGGCCCTCGATCTTGCGCCACACGTCGCTCGCGCTCGGCCGCGTCGCGTGCCCTTGCTCGCGCCGTGGCTGGAGCTCCGCCCACACGGCGTCCGCGAGGTCGCGGACACCGTTCCCGCTGCTCGGTGGTGTCGACGGATCTTCGGAAGTCGCCGCGCAGGCCCCGTCGAGCGTCCGGGGCGATCGGCATGCCGCCGCGAGCAAATCGACTGCCGTGCGCTCGCCGACCCGATCGTGGCCATGGAGGAGCGGCTCGATCGCTTCCGCCGCGATCGCTCCGTTGGGACCGGCGGCGGCGAGGAGGCGCGCTCGCTCGGCGGCCGAGACCGGGACGTATCCCCGGCGCGGACGGCGCACCACGCCGCTCGCGATGCCGTTCGACAGGACGGTTGCGAGCTGGGTGCCGACCGGCATGTCTGGTGGCGGCGCCGACTCGCCGCGGTCGCGGACCACGAGCTCCGCGCGGAACGCGGCCGCAGTGGCCGCCGCCGCGTCGCGAAGCGGGTCGAGGCGAGCGCGCACCGTGGTCTGCACCTCGGTCTCGTAGGACGAGTCGGCGACGGCGCGCGCCAGGAACGTCCCGAGGGCGGGCAGCTCGCTCGCCGCGGCCGACTTCTCCTCGGCGCGTAGTACGCCCGCCTCGACGAGCGTCGCGAGCGGGAGCCGGATCGTCCAGGTCTCCCGTTCGCCGGCGCCCACGCGCGGCTTCCCGTCGGTGAAGAGGACGCGCGGCTCGGGCCCGTCGACCGAGACCTCGAGCTGCAGGTTCCAGACGAGCTTCTCGTCGGCGTCCCGGTACTCGAGCGAGAAGCGTCCCTCGTCGTCGGTGGCGACCGAACCGACGCGCGATCGCGCTTGGTTCGAGTGCGTGAAGGCCGTGACCGTGAGCCCGGCGACGCCGCGACTCGATTCCTTGACGAGGACCGCCCCCGATACCGTGCGCATCGTCGGGACCGTACAGGAAATACTGATCCTCGCCGCCACCCTACAAGGGTGAGCCGAATTGGCGCACTCGAACGGTACTTCGATCGTCGCTCGACGCGCCGCCACGCGCGCATCGGCGAGCTCGACCAGGCGCGCGTGCGCCGGCAAGTACCCCACCGCGGTCGGAGCCACACCCGCGTCGACGAAAGCCCGCAGGCGGAGTCATGTCGTCATGGGCCCGGCGTCGCTTCCGGAGCCGCACACGTCGGTCGATCGAGATCGAAAGCCCGAACCCAGGCGACGATCGAGGTCACCTCGGGGGCGGGGGCAGCGATCTCGATCGCGCGGTAGTCTTCGAACACCGAGCGAAGCTTGATCTGAAGGTCACGTTCGAGCGCGGGGATCTCCCGGACCAAGCTGTTATTGCTCCTGCGATCACGCGCGAGGAGGGGGCCGGACAACATCGGTGAACGTGCGCGCAGGATCGCCGTCCCGGAGCAGCTCGCACCGAAGCTCTGCATGGGCGGCGAGTACCGGCCGAGCATCACGACGGCGTCTCCCCCCGCATTCTGCTCGATGCGCGTTTCAGGCCAAGGCAGGTCCTCCGTCGATCCGAGGAGATCGACGCCAGACACGAGCGTTCCGTCGTCCGCCCAGCGCACCACGCGCCCGCGATAGAGGTAGCCGTCGCGCTCGAAACGCACTTCGGCGTGATCGCCGTCCACGGACAGTAACTCCACCTGCTGGCCCGGCCCCAGTTGCCAGATCTCACTCTGGTTGCCATCAACCAGGGCCGCGTACTCCAGCACGACACGCAGCTTGCCGCGAGGTACTGGCTGTTGGTCGAAGGACACACCGTCTAGTGGTGCTGCAGCGATTGCGTCACACGGCACGAGGTAGGGACGATTGTTGCTCGGATACACACCGAGCTTCCCACCGTGGAGCCCGCGTAGAGCCGCTGCGGCTCCGCGGCGAGCGAGGACGCCGTCCGCGATCTGGTGCTCGCGGGCGAAGAAGACCCGTCCACCCCCCCGAACTCGATACGTATCATTGCTGATCGGCGTCACCTCGAACATGCCATCGCGGAGCGGGACATCCGCAACCTTCAACGGCGTGCCACTCCTGAACGTGATCCACGCTGCCGGCGGTATGGCGTACGCGCCCACGGCCTCGATGTATGGAGCACAGGGCGCTGGCTCCACCGCGGGGCGTGGGGACGTTCGTCCGCCGCACGCGAAGAGCGCGATCAACGGGGCCGTTCTCGCGAGGCCGGTCAACACCTGTTGGGGCGAAGGCGGCGTCAGGTCAGCCCGCCGCCCGCAGCTCGTAACGCCAGCGGCCTTCGCGGTTCCTGGTGCGCGAGAGCGAGAAGCTCCGGCCGAGCACGGCGCTGTGTTGCGGCTGGTCGGGCGGGCTCGATGCGCGATACGCGCCGTTCTCGAGCGTCAAGATCTGGAAGCGGATCTCGTCGCGGTCCCGCGCGTCCACCAGCCAGTACTCCGGGATGCCCGCGCGGCGGTAGGCGTCGAGGAGCAGCTCGGTGTCCTTGCGCATGGAGCTGTCGCTCACGACCTCCACGACGAGATCGGGCGCGCCTTCGAGCTCGACGTGATCGTCGGCGCGGTTGGCCTTCTCGACGAGGCGCACGCGTCCGGTCTGGAAGGAGGCCCAGGAGACGAACGCGAAGTCGGGCTCGGTGCTGAGCTGGGCGTCCTCGTTCGTGAGCAGAACGCCGTCGGCATAGGCCTCGCCGAGATCCTCGTCGTCGATGAGGCGGCCGAGCGTCTCCGTGATCTTGCGCTTGGCCTTGTTGTGGGTCTCGATCGCTTCCGGGCTCATCTCGATCAGCACCTCGCCGCCGACGAACGCGATGCGCAGCCACTCGGGAACCGCGCCTGACGTCGCCCAGGCGCGAAAGCCGGCGTGATCGAACACGCTGACGGGGACCCGCGCGCGTCCGCCGTCGATGCTCAAGCACGGTTCCATCCAGTCAGGATAGCACCACGGGGCGTACCGCGCGTTGAGCATCACCCGCACGCCGGAGACCTGACCTTCAGCGGCGCTTCGCGCCGAGCGCGGCGGCGAGGCCGGCGCGGATCGAGGTGGTGAGGACGTCGAGCGCGAGGTGGTGGAGGCGGCTGTAGAAGCGCTGCGCGCGGTAGCGCAGGTGGAAGGGTTTCTTCACGGGGCGGAAGTCGTCGAGGATGCGGACCGGCGAGCCGGCGGGGATGGTCTGGCGCGGCTTCACGGCGCGGCCGAGGCCGAGCTCGACGCCGAGGAGGATGCCGGCCTCGTTCTGGAGGAAGGAGCGGCGGTAGCGGCGCGGGCGCGCGCGCGCGGGTTGCTCGGCGAAGAACCAGGCGGTCGTGCGGTCGGCGACGTTCGAGTCGAGGTAGAGGTCGGTCGGACCGGGGCGGAGCGACTCGATCATGACGAGCTCTTCCATGCCGACGGGCACGGTGACGAGCGTCGGGTCCTCGGTCGCGTCGTCGGTGACGATGAAGTCGACCGCGCCGCGGCGGAGGAGGTCGGCCATCGTGTCGGGGCCGGCGGTGCGGGCCTCGAGCTGGACCTGCGGGTGCTCGCGCACGAGCGCGGAGAGGGCGGGCAGCACCATCGCCGGGACGATCGACGACGGGCCGACGACGCGGATCTCGCCGCGCAGCGCGCGCGCCGACGGCTGGAGCTCGCCGAGGAGCTCGTCCTCGAGCGCGCGCTGGGAGTGGACGTACGCGAGCACGCGGCGGCCCGCGTCGGTGAGGGTCGGGCCGGCGGGGCCGCGCACGAGGAGGGTCACGGCGAGCGCGTCCTCGAGGCCGGCGATGCGGCGCGAGAGCGCCGGCTGGCTCAGGTGGATGGCGCGGGCGGCGCGCGTGAAGCTGCCGGCCTCGACGACGGCGGCGAAGGCGGCGAGCTGGTCGTGGGAGATCGGCGAGGGCGCCATGCGTAGCGTGCATCATGCCATGAGAACGATGCAATGGACGCATCGAGCCGCCGGCCGCACAGTGCCCGCACCATGCTGGCGCAGACGTCCCCGTTCCTCCTCACCATCGGCAGCGGCGTGCTCTATCACCTGGCGCTGCGCGGCGGCGGCGGCGGCGCCAACCCCTGGGCGTTCCTGACCCTCGCGTACGCCGTGGCGTTCGCGCTGTCGGCGGCGGCGTGGGGCGCGTCGGGCGGCGGGCTGCCGGCGATCGATCGGCGCGTCGTGGCGTGCGGCGCGCTGCTGGGCGCCGCCGCCATCGGGATCGAGCTCGGCTACTACCTCGGCTACCGCTCGGGCTGGGCGATCGGCTCGGCGTCGCTGGTGAACGCCGGCTGCATCGCCGCGCTCCTGGCGCTTATCGGTGCGATGGAACGGCGCTCGTGGTAACGAGCGGTGGATGGACAGCGCCGCCCTGTATCTGGCCAAGGTCATGGTGGCCGACCACCGCTACCGGCCGCTCGACTTCCCGGAGGCGGCGCCGCTGGCGGCGGCCAGCGACATCGTGCTGGTCGGCGGCGACGGCGTCGGCCTCGCCATCGCGTGCATCATCGATCGCGACGCCGATCCGGCGAAGCGCTTCACCATGCCGCCCGGAGAGGTCGACGACATCGCCGCGGCGTGCCGGAAGTACGCGGGCTCGCTCTACGGCGGCAAGGAGGACGTCACCGTCGAGATCTGGGAGGTCGGCGCCGGCGTGCCCGACGTCGACGACCGCGCGCGCTTCGAGGGCTACGCCTTCCGGCGCGTGACCGAGAAGGGCGTGAGCGTGCGCGCCTACACCGTCGACACCTCGCCGAACGTCGGCGAGACGGGCGCCTTGTGGTCGACCGCCGCCGATGCCAAGGACCGCGAGCCGTGGGTGCGCCAGGCCCTGCGCGCGCCGCGGCGCAGCGACAACGAGCTCGCGCACGCCGCGCAGGCGCACGACCGCGTGGCCCGCTTCCACACGCGGCCGATCGCGACGTACGCGCTCATCGCGTCGTTCGTCGCCGTGTTCATCGCCGAGCTGGTGTGGACCGTGGCGCCGGCGAGCGGGCTCTCGCCCAACATCGGTACGCTCATCGCGCTCGGCGGCCTCGAGCACGGGCTCACCGAGGGTGGCGAGTGGTGGCGCATGCTCACGTGCGCGTTCCTGCACGGCGATCCGCTGCACCTGCTCTTCAACTCCGTCGCGATCTACATGGCGGGCGCGGTGCTCGAGAACCTGATCGGGCGGCGCTGGATGCTCGGCCTGTTCGTCATCGGCGCGATCGGCGGCTCGGTCGCGTCGCTCACGGTCAACCCCGACAACATCACGTCGGTCGGCGCGTCCGGCGCGATCATGGCGCTCATCGCCGCGGCGATGGTCGCGAGCCTGCGCCTGCCCAGGGGCACCGCGCGCACGCAGATCCTCGTGTCGCTCGGCCAGATCCTCATCCCCGGCCTCCTGCCGCTCGCGACCCACGGCGGCAATGTCGACTACGGCGCGCGGGTGCTCGGCGTCGCGCGGCCACGTCACGTAGAGCAGCAGGCCGCCGAGCGCGCCGGCGATCGCGCCGCCGAGGTGCGCGCCGTAGTCGACATTGCCGCCGTGGGTCGCGAGCGGCAGGAGGCCGGGGATGAGGATCTGGCCGAGCGACAC